>NZ_JATABF010000004.1:0-203092 GCF_036533715.1 Vibrio sp. M260121
CTTCGCCACTGATTTTACGGTATCAGGAGAATCTAAAGATTGCTGTACAGCTTGTTTCTTGAAACCTTCTGAATGTTTTCGGACAGTTTTTACTTTCATCGCACTCAAATTCCAATATTGAGTGTCTACTTTATTGGGGTCATATCAGAATCGAGAATCGAGAATCGAGAATCGGATAATCTTGAGGGTTGACGTGAAAGCGTCAACCCTTTCTTTTTAGGGGAACGGGCCTCGCCCTATGGAACGCTAAGCTTCAGGATAAGGGATAAGGGATAAGGGATAAGGGATAAGGCTCGATTATAGCCATTCAAGAGGCAGCTGCTACCCACACACCCCAAACTCAAACTCAAACTCCCTTCCCTAAAGTTACGCGCCTCACTCTCGATTCCTAAAGCGAAGCGCTCCCGCATCTCGTTTCTTTATTTCTATTGCCTCTGGAAGAAAAGTGTAATCGTCCCTACCTCGACGCCGAACTTCTTAATCTTGGTGAGGTTAAATACGTGCATTTCATCTTGGCGGTAAAGCCAGTCGTCAAACGATACCGTGATGGTTGAATCATCCATTTTCAACTCGAAGTCGTATTTCCATTGCAGCGCATTACCCATCTCTTTACCGGTCGCAACACCGATGATGTCGTCCGCTTTACCTTGATAAGTACCGTCTTCGAGTCTGGTAATGACCCATATACGCTGGTCCAGCTCGCCATCATCAAATACAAAGTCTTCCACCAGCGTTAGCTCATTGCCTTCAACCGTGCCGACGATATCCACTTCAAATCGACGAGTTTGTTTCTCGGTGTAGTCCTGCACCATTCCCCATGCCTTGACGTCACCTTCGAAATAGCCAAACAGGTCGAAGGCTGGCGATGACGCTTGGTAGTTATCAATGTCAGCAGAGCACGCGCTGAGCAGCGCTACCGCCGCAATCAAGGGAGCTTTGAGCATTCGTTTTAATAATTTCACTACCTTACCTGTCCTATCAGTTGTTTGCGAAGTTTAGGAAACTCTGTTTTTGGCGATAACCAAATCGAAAGAAACGCATCATTAAGTCGCTCATCTTTCACATATCCGACGGTTTTATACGGCTCGCTCCCGGCTTTTCGATAAATAAGCTGACCGTTTGTACCATCAGTGAGGTAAGTCAGCTCATCGCCTTTCTTAATATCAGGGAATATCGTGTTCAATTCGGAAATCCACTGCTGACGATAAGCCTGCGTAAATCCCAGTTTCTGCCATTGTTCATCAGTAACATCCAAGAGCTGTTCCTTGCTTATATCGCGCTGATAGTTAATCTCTAAGGCAAAGGGGTGGGGAGAAACGTCATTAGACACCAAATACTGCCCATCGGGCGCTTTAAGGCGGGACTTGTAGATATCAAAAACAAACCATGTGAGTTGAGCTTCGCCGACCGTTTGCCATTGTTGCCAATTGCTAGTGGTCATTGTCTCACTCGACCCCACTACATTTTGAGCCTGCAAAGGCACCGCACAGAACAAGGAAGCGGCCATTACACTGCTAGTCAGCTTCCGTTTCCAATTTCTCTTCAAGCTTTTCATTTCCGTACACCTTGAGTATCAAGAGCATCATTGCGCACCATTCGGCGAGTAAGATCATGAGAGTGATGCCAACGCTAAATCCAAATTCAACGGCTTGGAGTTTATAGCCAGCAAAGTAGCTCGCTGTTCCTCCGAGTCCGCCTACTATTGATACGTAGATTTTTGGGAAACGGTACAAAATTGACTTAAGTTGATAGGCATACCAAGAAAACAAAACCCACAAGCATAATAACCAGACAGGCAGCCATAGGGTTGGAAAGACAAAGACAGAGAGTTGTTGATTGAGCGTATCAAGCACGAGCCCGATCGTGACGACCACACCAATACTTTTGAGCGAAGATGCGTCGGTTTTTAGACAATATAGTAGGGTTGCCAAAGTAAGGAACAACGTCACCCATTGCCATTGATAGGTTCCAAGCACCGCAGCAAACCAGCAGAGTTGGAACCATGTCGAAGCAAGAAATACCTTCATAACGAACTACGGGCGTTGAAACGTCATGTGAACGGCACTGATCGTGCGAGCCAAAAAGCCGCCTTCACAGTAGCTCAAATAGTAGCGCCACATACGCACAAAGCGGTCATCGTAGCCAAATGAGCGCACTTCACTCTCTGCTCGATTAAAACGTAGGTGCCATTCGTTCAGCGTCTTGGCGTAGTCCAAACCAATATCGAACAAATCTCGCGTCACTAAGTCACTGTACTTTGTTGTTGCTTGAGTGAGTGAGGTTACAGAAGGTAAAAAGCCACCCGGGAAAATGTACTTCTGGATAAAGTCCACGTTGTTACTATAGTAATCATAACGTTGGTCGGCAATCGTAATCGCTTGAATCGCCATCAAACCACCAGACTTCAACAAAGACTCACAAACCTTAATGTACGAAGGCAGGAATTGTTTGCCCACGGCTTCAATCATTTCAATAGAAACAAGCTTGTCGTACGTGCCAGTTAGATTGCGGTAATCTTCTTTGAGTAATGTGATTCTGTTCTCTAAGCCGCGCTCTTTTATCTTCTGCTCCGCGTACGCGTGCTGCTCTTCAGATATCGTTGTGGTGGTGACCTGACAACCGTATTGTTCGGCCATGTAAATCGCCATAGCGCCCCACCCAGTGCCAATTTCAACAACATGATCAGTGGGCTTCAGCTCAAGTTGCTGACATAGGCGATCCATTTTGTTGATTTGAGCCTGCTCTAGAGAGTCATCCGCATTATTGTAAAGCGCCGATGAGTACAACATATTGGTATCAAGGAACGCTTCATAAAGGTTGTTACCCAAATCGTAATGGGCATGGATGTTTTTACGCGAGTTCTCTTCAGAGTTTCTGTTGGACCAATGGCTGAACTTGTACAGCAGCTTAGTAAGCCAACTGCCCTGCTCTTCCAGCTTGTCGAGCGCACGTAAGTTAAGCGCCATCAGCTTCATTAGAGCTGTCAAATCTGGGCTGTCCCACCAGCCGTCCATGTAAGCTTCGCCAGCAGCAATACTGCCACCTTGCAATAGACGCGAGTAAAATCCAGGATGCTTCACTTCAATGGTTGCCGCCACAGGTTCGCCATTGTAGTCCCCGTTCGGGGTTGAAAAGCGCTCACTGCGCTCCGTCGTCTCGGTCTTGAAGCTTTCAATCACCGTTAGACACCCGATTTCCATTTTTTGCAGACACTGGAAAAGAACTCCACGAGCCGCTTTTTGTGTCGTCGTCAATTCACGCGGCATTGCCATAGAAGTCGTATTTAACATGCAGAGTTCTCCTTGTGCTTATTATTCTTTTCTTCTTTACTCACTTGCTCAGGTTGTTTCGTTTCAGGTTGAGCGTATTTAGGATGTGAGTAAAAAGGCGCGCCTTTAAGCCATAGTTTGAGAGCGTGCCAATAGATACCAACCATTACTTTTACCGTTTGAATTGGCGTAACGATCAAGCATTTCAATAAGGTTTTGCTTGAAAGCGGTTTGGCTTTCATTGCCATCGTGGCATCGAAGTGTTTTCCCTCTTTGTGACATTCCAGATGAATATTCAACTTGTCTGTCAGAGGTTTAACTTTCCAACGATAGAGTTGGTCAACCGGATTAAATGGTGAAACGTGGAACGCTTTGTCTTGCTCCCAACCGAATTCCTTGTCTTCTTTGTCTGCCGATACCGCGTAATAATGTCGTTCATTCCAAGGGGTATTGCTCACCTCTGCTAGGAGGTATTTCCATTCGCCTTCCTTGTTATAAACGTAGTAGAAATTAACCGGGCTGAAATACAACCCTAAATACCTCAAGTGACAAACTGCGACGACTCTGCCAGTACAGCGAACACCTGTCAGTTCTTCAACTTTGTTTTGCACTGCCGACTTAACGCTACCTTCACCAATGTAATCACTGCGCTTGAAACGTGCCCAATGCCACCAACGCGAACCAAAGCCCCATACTTTTTTCTCCAAAGCATCAAGCTCATCTACATCGATGGCAGGCATAAACAATGAGTAGTTCAACTCATGATTCACAGGCGTAAATCGACGGTGGCGAACGTTTCCTATAAACAGTCGGCTGTTCATCTGGCTATCCATATCATGCCGCGCCTTTTTCAAAAGGAACCACATTTTGTTCGCGATACTTTTCTTCTAGCCCTTTAACTACGTCAATCGCGCTACGCACACCATCTTCATGGAAACCGTTGTACCAATAAGCGCCGCAGAACCATGTGCTCTGTTTACCTTGAACTTCGTCTTTGCGCTGCTGCGCTGCAATCGACTCCGTAGTAAATACAGGATGATGATAAGTAAATGAGCGCAGAATCTTGTTTGGGTTGATTTGATCGGTGCTGTTCAACGTTACGCAAAATGTATGTTCTGATTGAACGTGCTGAAGGATGTTCATATTGTAAGTGAGCGAAGGAAGACGTTGCTGATCGTCTTCGCTGCCTTCCAATAGGTAGTTCCAAGATGCCCACGCCGCCTTGCGTTTTGGCAATAGACCGGTATCGGTATGAAGAACAACTTCATTAGCTTGATACGTCATATCCCCCAATATTTCCTGCTCAATTGGGCTGATATCCCCTAGCATTCGCATTGCTTGATCGCTGTGACAAGCGAAGATCACGTCATCAAACCAATGTATTTCTCCGAGAACTTGAACGCCAACACCCTTTTCGTTGCGAATCACTTTTTCTACAGGGCTGTTTAGACGAATATTCTCGGCGAAACCTTTAGTCAATGGTGGAATGTAAGAACGTGAACCACCTTTAATCACATACCATTGTGGTCGGTTAGTCACATCCAACAGACCGTGGTTGAGGAAGAAGCGCAAAAAGAACATCAGCGGGAACGCGCGCATATCCGCTAAAGTCGATGACCAAATCGCAGCGCCCATTGGAAGAATATAATTATCAGAAAAGAATGCACTGAATTTGTGCTCATCAAGAAAAGCGCCAAGCGTTTGAGATTGCGTTGATGGCTCGTTAGCAAAGCGCTTTGCAAGTTTATTAAAACGCAAGATCTCGAAGATAAAGCGATAGAACTTAGGGTTTGCCCAGTTACGTTTTTGAGCAAACAATGTCGACACGGTATGGCCGTTGTATTCTAGTCCGTTCCCATCGTTTCTGACGCTAAAGCTCATTTGAGTCGGCAGACCTTCAACGCCAATCTCGTTCATCATTTTGATAAAGTTTGGGTACGTACGATCGTTATAAACAATAAACCCAGTGTCGATTGCATACTCTTTACCATCAAGGCTAACATCAACGGTTGCAGTGTGGCCGCCAATGTAATCATTCGCTTCAAACAGCGTTACGTCATGTTCTTTATGCAAGTAATAGCCACAAGTAAGGCCTGAGATACCCGTTCCAACGATGGCGATTTTCTTTCTTCCTGCCGTGTTCATGCTTCTTCCTTCTTATGATACGAGTTTTGCGGTTAGCCGAGCTTGCCAGCTGTATGGAAGCAGCGAGATAAAGCGTAAAATGCCGGTAAATCTCGCCGGGAAATAAATATGGCTTTTGTTGGCATCCAATTGTTTTCGGATGGCAGCCGAGGCCTGATTGGCCGTAACAATCATCGGCATATCAAAGGTGTTCTTATCTGTGAGTGGCGTTTCAACAAAGCCAGGAAACACCGTCACGACTTTGATGCCTTTCTTTTTCAAGTCGACGGCTAGCGTGCGGGCAAAATAGCTGACTGCCGCTTTGGACGCGCCATAGGCTTCTGCACGAGGCAATGCCACCTCTGATGCGATAGAACCAACAATAACGACGCGATGCCCGCGTTCAAACTGTCCCTGACACGCTTCAACACAATTCGCCACACCTACAACGTTAACGTTCATGACACGCGCCATGAGTTTCGCATCCACTATGCCGTCGTCCATATATTCACAGTCGCCAGCGTTAAAGATCCAAGTTTGAGGAGTGAACGGCAGTTGTAAGAGCGCTTGAATCGTTTCATCGTACTGAGTCACATCGAAGCGTAATGTCGAGATGTTAGTCGACGCTCCTTCTAGCTCAGCCAACACCGCTTCATTCCGGCCGCATGCAATCACTTTCCAACCTTCACTGGCGTAATCCAAAGCGAGCTGCTTACCAATGCCAGACGTCGCGCCAGTGATAAGAACCGAACCGCTCACTGTCCTAACCTCTGCTTAATGGTTCTAACGACAGAGCCAAGTAGAGGAAGATTCTCGTAAAGCATCTCTCCTAAATCGAAATAGTCTCGATGGTAGATAACTTGCCCTTCACTGAACTTGAGATGAGAAACCCCATTGACTGAAATCGGCGCGCCTTTCTGTAGTTTTGGGTGCTGTAAATCCATGGTCCAAGTAAGGAACCCTGTCTCGCCCACTTGTTGATGATCGTGAATAATGAAGTCACAACGGATAACGTTGGTGTAGAGCGATTGAAAATAATCGGAAAGCGCAGGCCAGCCCTCTAGACGATGAGCAGCATCTTCAAATACCACGTCTTGGTGGTATACCCCTTCAAGCAAATGCAAATTCGCTTTGCTCAGCTTTTGATATATGTTGCCAACTGAATGAATGTCCATTTCTATGCTCCTATACTACTTCAACAGTTGTACAAAATTATTATATGTACAAGATAGACCAATCATGAAAAGTTGTACAAAAATATTTTTGTATAAGTTTGTTTCTGTAGAGTGATACGTGATGGAGTGCGGTAGCGATCAATAGATACAAAAAAAGGCTTGGTCAAAAAACCAAGCCTTTTCAGGAGATTAACTATTTATTTACCGAATGATTAGTACTGTTGGCTACGTAGTGCCGCAATACGCTTATCTAGCGGTGGGTGGCTCATTAGAAGCTCAGTCATCGAACGCTTACCGTTGATACCAAACGCCATCATAGTGCCATCCAGTTGAGATTCGTGGCTCATCTTCAAACGTTCAAGCGCCGCGATCATCTTCTCTTTACCCACTAGATGCGCTGCACCCGCGTCAGCATGGAATTCGCGATGACGGCTGTACCACATAGTCAGGAAGCTAGCTAGGAAACCAAATACCAGCTCAAGCGCCATAGACACAATGAAGTAAACCATCATGTTTGAGCCTTGACCTTCTTCGTCATCATTAGAAGCCAAGATGTTAGCAATGAAACGAGATAGGAAGATAACAAAGGTATTCACCACACCTTGCATTAGCGTCATGGTCACCATATCACCGTTAGCGATGTGGCTAACCTCATGCGCAAGTACCGCTTCCGCTTCATCACGAGTCATGTTGTGCAAAAGACCGGTAGATACTGCAACTAGCGAATCATCACGCTTAGCACCGGTTGCAAATGCGTTGATGTCTGCCGCATCATAAATAGCGACGGTTGGCATACCGATGCCCGCTTGTTGAGCTTGGCGACCAACTGTTTCTAGAAGCCAATGTTCAGTTTCGTTACGTGGGCTCTCAATAACCATGCCGCCTACCGAGCGTAGTGCCATGCTCTTGGACATCATTAGCGAGATGAATGCGCCACCAAAACCAAACACTGCTGCCATCAGTAGTAGACCAGACAGGCTGCCTGGCTGCATTCCAGTTACAGCGTAAACAATATTCAGAACAACACTAAGCACTAGCACGACTGCTAGGTTAGTTGCTAGGAATAACATAATTCGCTTCATTACTTTTCTCCAAGGAAGCTTATCGTTTTTATAAAAACGGTTGTTATATGAAACAGAACTCTACGAGGCGATTTCGCTAGATTCAAGCTCTGTTGCGTTATAGATATAGTCTATCCGCGTTAAAAACAAGGTTAAGCAATAAATTGCAACATTTGTTTTCGAGACTGAAATAATACACACCTTTTTACACTCTTAAATCAGCACTTTAGACCGAGTATAGACTTTGGTCTTATTGTGCGACTATCTGTACGTGCTAGATTCGGGTTAGATGAACGAAACGGGGTTAGCTTTTAGGACAATTAAGCAGCTCCAAACTTCCATGTCTTGAGGGAAAAATCATGGTAGAAACTAACGACTATCAAATGGCTATCGATTTACTTTGTTGTCACCTAGGTATCTCAGAGGATGAGGCAAAACAACAGCTAGGTATTTCAACTGATGCTCAAATGTCAAAGCGTGTTGCAGAAACACAACAAGCGTTGATGGGGCTTAGCCAAGAGAAATAAACTAAGCGTCGAATCTTACGATAAGACACAAAGGTTTACATGAGAAAAGGGCTGCATGATGCAGCCCTTTTTGTATTTTTGCTTGTCGGTTAATTATACGTTTAGCAACGGTTCAACGTTGATGTATTTACCCAACTCTTTGCGCTTCGCACTTGGAATGTATGGGATCTCACCGAGTTTCGGCGCGTCTAGACGCTCTTCCAACATATCGATGATTTCTGCATAGTGCTCCGTGCCTGGGTTAACGCGGTTTGCCACCCAACCTACGAGATTCAGACCATCCGCTTTGATGATCTCAGCAGTGAGCAATGCATGGCTCAAACAGCCCAGTTTAATACCGACAACCAATACAACTGGCAACTGTTCTTGCTGCACCCAAGTCGACAAGCTGTCTGTGTCAGATACAGGTACACGCCAACCACCAGCACCTTCCACTAGAACAATGTCTGATTGTTCTTTGTGTTGAGCTAATTTTTCACTCAATACTTCGTATTTAATTTCTACATGTTCATGCTTTGCGGCGATGTGAGGAGAAGCAGGTAATTCCAAAGCGTATGGGTTTACATCGTCGTATGCGATATCGAGTGTCGCCGCTTTCTGCAGATGCAATGCATCCGAGTTACGCCAACCTTCCGCCGTCTTGTCGCTTCCTGCTGCCACTGGCTTGTAACCAATGGTGTTAAGCCCTTTTGCACCAAGTGCTTGCAAAATAGCTTTAGACGCTACCGTTTTTCCTACATCAGTATCCGTACCAGCAATAAAAAATGCATCAATCATTTAACTATGACTCCAAAACAAACCTGATAACTTGCAGGTAGAAGACCTTGATCGTTTCTAAATGCTTGGTACGCGCGCTCAACCTGCAACAAAGTGCGACGGCTCGTCAGACCATGTGAGCGCCCGCTTACGTGATTTGCACCAATGCCTTTGAGATCACGCATGACAGAAAACGCTGAATCGTACCAAACTGTGATGGGGGTCAAGTCTAGATGATGGTTGTGGCACCAAGATTGCGCTAACGCAATTTTTACCTGATTGTGGGTAATAAAGTTATTCACGTGTTGATATGTATCAATTTTTGACCAAGCCTCACGCAACTCATAAAGCGAGCCATCGACTAGCGTAGAGAAACACCCGCTTCCCCCCACTTTTAAGACACGACGTATTTCTCTTAATGGGTAACTCAAATCTGTACACCATTGTAAAGCCAAACTAGAAAACACGTAGTCGAAGCTTTCATCATCAAAAGGCAAGTTTTCAGCATCAGCCAACTGATAATGCATGTATTCTGAACCACAACGTTGCTTTGCTTTATCTAACATGGCTTGAGAAATGTCACCGCACACTACTTCTGCGCCCCGCTGCTGAAGAAGCTGAGAAAAGTAGCCAGTGCCACATCCTAAATCTAACACACGCTTGCCGGTTAAATTTGTAGGGAGCTTATTAAGTAACCGATGCCCAACGTCGCGTTGAAACGCTGCATGTTTATCGTATGTTTCTGCAGCTTTACCAAATGAAGAGGCAATCGCATCCTTATCTTGGTGAAAGCTCTCTAATGCGACCATTTGTGCTAAAGCGGAAGTTGCATTATCCATTACAGCGCTCCTAATGCTTGCTTCAATGCCATTGAAAGCGTTTTAACTTGTTCATTAGTGTGATTAGCAGTAAGCGTAATTCGAAGACGAGACGTCCCTTTCGGTACCGTCGGAGGACGAATAGCCGTCACCCAAATACCGTTCTGACGACAAGCACCTGCAACTTGCAAAGCCAAATCAGATTCACCAATCAAAAACGGCTTAATCGATGTTTGAGTCTCAACAAAACCGTCAAGATCACTGAGATTGTCTCTATACACTTTCCCCAACTCTGTCAGTTTTTCACGCCGCCACGACTGCTCTTGAATCATCGAGACAGCATGCGTCAGCGCATAGGCTTGTGCTGGAGGTATCGCCGTAGAATACACATGGTGACGAGCAAATTGAGTTAAAAAATCCCCCGTTGCGCGATCACATAAAATGGCTGCACCAGACATTCCAAATGCTTTGCCGAAGGTCACGATCAATATCTCGGGCTTAACCGCCGCCAATTCACATGAGCCACCGCCAGATTCCCCGAGAACACCGATACCATGAGCGTCGTCTATAGCAAGCCATGCATCATGATTACTGGTGACATCAGCGATATCAGCAAGTGGGGCACAGTCACCGTCCATGCTGAACACCCCTTCGGTAACCACAAGATTGTTATCTTCAGCGCTTATGAGTGATGAAAGGTGCTCGATATCGTTATGTTTGAAGCGCTTCATTTTAGCTGGTGACAACACACCAGCCTCCATCAAAGAGGCATGGTTCAAACGGTCTTGGAGCAATACGTCTGATTTTTCTAGCAGAGTAAATAGCAGCGCTTGGTTAGCACTGAAACCAGAGCCAAATAGGATTGCCCTCTCGTAGCCCAGCCATTCAGTTAGCGCCGCCTCTAAATTGCCATGCGCCGCACTAAACCCCGTAACCATTGGAGAAGCACCGCTGCCACTGCCATATACGCTCAAGCCTTGCTGCCAAGCACGGACAAGTGCTTGGTCATTTGCCAAGCCCAAATAATCATTGCTTGAGAAATTGATGTAACGTCTGCCTTCGTGCTCCAAAATTGATTGGTTACCAGCAAACACCACATTCATGGAACGACTCAGCCCTCGCGTTTTACGCTCAGCAAGAGCGGATTCGATACGAGATTTAAACGCTGGCATCGTAGAAAAGATCGTCTTTTGTCGGGCGAGCAGCAACGCGCTCTACGACGCGATCGAGTAGCTCGTTTTCTTCGATTTCATCAGGTTTTTGAGACACCTCTTGGCTGTTAATGCCAAGCTTCTTAAACAACATCATGTCTTTGTCTTCAGAAGGGTTTGGTGTAGTTAGAAGCTTGCAGCCATAAAAAACAGAGTTAGCGCCAGCCATAAAGCAAAGCGTTTGCATTTGTTCGTTCATGTTTTCACGACCAGCCGATAAACGGACTGCGGATTGAGGCATCATGATTCTGGCAATGGCGATCAAACGAATAAAATCGAACGGTTCAACGTCATCAACTTCTTCGAGTGGTGTGCCCTTCACCTTTACTAGCATGTTGATTGGTACACTTTCAGGATGCACTGGCAAGTTAGCCAATTCAACCAACAAACCTGCTCGGTCATGTGCACTTTCACCCATACCAATGATACCGCCAGAACAAATTTTCATACCTGCATCACGAACGTGAGAAAGCGTGTCTAAGCGGTCTTGGTAAGTACGTGTGGTAATGATGTTGCCATAGAACTCAGGTGAGGTATCGAGGTTATGGTTGTAGTAATCCAGACCTGCAGTAGCCAATTGCTTAGCTTGATCTGGCGTTAACATACCTAACGTCATACAGGTTTCTAACCCCATGTCTTTCACACCTTTGATCATATCGGTCAAATGTGGCATGTCGCGCTCTTTCGGGTTTTTCCACGCAGCCCCCATACAGAAGCGGGTCGAGCCAGCGTTTTTCGCTTTTTGTGCAGCGTCGAGCACACGCTCAACTTCCATCAAACGTTCTTTTTCAATGTCTGTGGTATAGCGAGCACTCTGAGGACAGTACTTACAATCTTCTGGACAAGCACCTGTCTTAATCGACAAAAGCGTGCTTACTTGAACATGGTTGGTTTGTTGATATTGACGATGAACAAGCTGCGCTTCGAATAGGAGATCCATGAATGGTTTTTCCATGAGATCGCGCACTTCAGCATGCGTCCAGTTATGACGAACTTCCACGTGTATTCCTTTAGTCACTTTTGTTGTTGTGTTGACAGTCTACTGAGTCTCGATAAACTGTCAACACAACACAAAAGAACAAAGTTTACATCTGTTTGTTTTTTAATCTCAGTTATTATTGGAATCGCACATGGATCTCACCTTCGATCGCCAGCACATCTGGCATCCCTACACTTCAACGTTGACACCTCTGACCTGCTACCCAGTGGCATCAGCAAGTGGTGTCCACATTAAATTGGAAGACGGGACAGAGCTTGTCGATGGTATGTCTTCTTGGTGGTCAACGATCCACGGCTACAACCACCCGCACTTAAATCAAGCGGCTCACCTGCAAATCGATCAAGTCTCTCACGTGATGTTTGGCGGTATTACCCACCAACCAGCAATCAGTTTGTGTAAAAAGCTATTGTCCCTTGCACCAAGTAACCTTGAACATGTCTTTCTCGCTGATTCTGGCTCCGTTGCCGTAGAAGTCAGCTTGAAGATGGCACTGCAATATTGGCATGCGAAGGGCGAACGCCGACCGAAGTTTCTGACTTTGCGACACGGTTATCACGGCGACACCTTTGCGGCTATGTCGGTCACCGATCCTGATAATTCCATGCACTCTCTCTACAAAGGTTTTTTGCCTGAGCATATCTTTGCCCAGTCACCTACTTGTGGCTATTGGGATGAATGGAAGCCGGAAGATCTTGCAGACTTTGAGCACAAGATTGAAACACATCATCAAGAACTCGCTGCGGTGATCCTAGAGCCTATCGTTCAAGGCGCAGGCGGTATGCGTATCTACCATCCAGAATTTCTCAAAGGTGTGCGTAGGCTTTGTGACAAATACGGCTTGTTATTGATTGCAGATGAAATCGCAACCGGATTTGGGCGTACCGGCAAATTGTTTGCCTGCGAACATGCAGACATTCAACCAGACATTTTGTGTGTTGGTAAAGCACTCACTGGCGGTTATATGACCCTCTCTGCGACCCTAGCGAGCAAACACGTCGCGGATACTGTTTGTGGTGGTGATGCTGGTTGTTTCATGCATGGCCCAACCTTTATGGGTAACCCGCTCGCCTGCGCCGTGGCCACCGCAAGTTTAGAATTGATAGAACAAGGCAACTGGCAGCTACAAACCCAGCAAATTGAAACGTTGTTTTCTGAACTACTGCCAAAACTGGAAAAATACGACTTGGTTAAAAACACCCGTTGGTTGGGTGCCATTGGCGTTGTAGAAACACACCGCCCAGTGAATATGGAAACCATCCAAGCACTGTTTGTTGAGCACGGTGTTTGGATTCGTCCATTTGGCAAACTGATTTATATGATGCCGCCATTTATTAGCAAGCCGGAAGATATTGAGAAGCTAGTTAACGCAATTGATGCTGCGCTTCAACGTCAAGATTGCTTCGCTTAATGCTCTCATTAAATTTGAAGAACACTTAAAAAATAAAAACAGGAACGGTTTGAGTATGCCACTCAAACCGTTTTTACTATTTAGAGCAATATTATTAAGCGTCGTACTGATAATCTAAATGCCACTACGAAATATAATTAGCGTAATTGGCTATCTTTACTTGCTCGTCGATTAAATAACGCTTGGCGTTGAGACACCAATTCGATTGTTGACTGACATTCGATACATAAACGAACGCCTTTCATGGCTATTCGACGCGCTTCAGGAATTTCATCTCCGCATTCATCACAATAATGAGCACTTTCGCCCTGTTTGATATTGCCACGAACACGGGAAATCTCGTCGTCGATGGTATGTTGAATTTGTTGGCTGACGCTATCGTCGTTTGCCCACCCTACGGCCATAAGCCCTCCTCGTTACTTGAATGAGAAAATCTACTTACCGTGGTAAGGTGGATGATTATATCGGTTACAAATAACAAGATAATTAAGTTGTATAAGAAAACACTATTACGTATTGGTAATAATTTTCTGTCATCGGTTAATCGCTGCTCTCTTGAAAAAGCAATGCAAGGTTACTCATACTCCCTTCCTCACACTCATAATATTGCGTTTGCTCTGGCTCTCTCAAAGTAACACTGAGTATCTTCTCTACCTCATTAAACTCCTCGCTAAAGTACTCACTGACTAATATGACGCGCTCACCAATACTAAATTCCAGTGACTTCTCATCGACCAAGGCTCGATGATAGTGTTCAACGTGATAATCTTGAGGTCTTATCCATTGAGAAAGCCGACTTCGATTATCAATGGACTCATTAAAGATAAGCTCGCCTTTGCCTTGTTCTATCGAAATACTAAAGTTCATAGTTTGGTTTACTGAACATTCAAAGACTTTTCTAGGCGAGGTATCAGCGACAGCAAACGTACTCACCATGGCAACACCTAAAAAACAAATAACCGCCAATCGTTTCATTACCATTCAGCCAACACAGTAAATAGCCCTTGCTCAGACATGCGAGTTAATACATAGCCGTGTGAAGAAGAATACGAGCCACTGAGTACGCTATTCTCTTTCTCAATAACGATATCCTCGATTCCGTCAGCGTTGTAATCCCCTTTTGCCACAATCGTAATGACTTGAAAACCATCGGTCGCGTCGAAGTACTCTGCTCTCACTGGACTGGCGACCTGAGTTCTTTGGATACGGTCCGCTTCATCCCACGTTGATAGTGTCTTTGCTTTCTCAGCGCTTTCGTCAGAAATAACAAAAGCAAGTACACTTGGCGCAAATTTAGGAAAGCTATCATCTAGCTTAAAGTCCGATATAAACGAACGTTCAGAGGCAATGAGCTTTGCTATCTCGCTCCAAGTTTGGCACTGCGTTAAATACGCTTTAAACGCGCCGTATTCATAAGCTTTTGCCGTAGTAAAACCCATAGCGTTTGCAGTTGCTAAGTCTTGGCAATTAGATACCAATTTTTCTTCATCAGACGCACGTCTCAATTCAAGTTCATAGCCCCAATCGAGCGAGTTACGAAGTTGCATATTTTCTTTGGAAGGTTGCGCTATTTCTCGCGCGAAAAAGAGATTGGCTCGCTTACTGTCTAGGTATTGAGGCTGTATCCGTTCACTTGCGATAACACCATTGTTAACAGTCAAGGTAAGAGCAAAAGTAACGAGCAATGAAAGGTGAGGGTTTGGCATAACATTTAATATCAATGGGTGAAAACTCGTTAGCTTGTCACGTTGGAAATCGCTTAGAAAAATATCATTTATCTCGCAATGCTAGATTCTGGGCGGACCCTACATTCTTAATGGTATGAGTTACAAAGCTGAGTATTTTCACTCGGCGCAGATAACAAAAAACCCAGCACTAAGGCTGGGTTTTGATGTTCTAGTGGTTAATGAATTAACCGATGTGCGTTGCGCCTGCCATGTACTTCTGAAGTACTGTTGGAATTGCAATGCGACCGTCTGCTTCTTGGTTGTTTTCTAGGATAGCAACCATGGTACGACCAACCGCTAGACCAGAACCATTTAGCGTGTGTACAAGCTCAGGTTTCTTCTCGCCTTTACGACGGAAACGCGCTTGCATACGACGAGCTTGGAAGTCCCACATGTTAGAACATGAAGAGATTTCACGGTAAGTTTCTTGAGCAGGAACCCACACTTCTAGGTCGTAAGTTTTACGAGCGCCGAAGCCCATGTCACCTGTACACAGAACCACTTTACGGTAAGGAAGTTCAAGAAGCTGTAGAACTTTCTCAGCATGACCGGTTAGCTCTTCTAGCGCGTTCATTGAATCTTCTGGTTTAGTGATTTGTACTAGCTCAACTTTGTCGAACTGGTGCATACGAATCAGACCACGAGTATCACGACCGTAAGAACCTGCTTCAGAACGGAAACATGGTGTGTGAGCCGTCATCTTAAGTGGTAGATCCGCTTCGTCAGAAATCGTGTCACGAACTAGGTTCGTTACTGGCACTTCTGCAGTAGGAATTAGAGACAGTTTACGTGGCTCTTCGTCGTTTACTTTTTCTACTAGCGGCTCAGTGTGGAAAAGATCTTTACCAAACTTAGGAAGCTGACCAGTACCGAATAGGCTGTCAGAGTTTACTAGGTAAGGTACGTACATTTCAGTGTAGCCGTGTTCTTCTGTGTGAAGATCCAGCATGAACTGAGCGATTGCACGGTGTAGACGAGCAAATTGACCTTTCATCACGATGAAACGTGCGCCAGTGATCTTAACTGCACTTGCGAAGTCTAGACCGTCACCCATTTCGCCTAGGTCAACGTGATCTTTCAGTTCGAAGTCGTAAGATTTTGGCTCACCCCAACGAGAGATTTCTACGTTATCGTTCTCATCTTTGCCATCTGGCACTTCATCTGCTGGGATATTTGGCACAGAAAGCGTGAATTCGTCTAGTTGAGCCATTACTTGCTCAAGTTCAACTTTCTTGGCATCAAGATCGCTACCTAGAGTACCGATTTGTTTCTTGATCTCTTCTGCGCCTTCTTTGTCACCAGCCGCCATTTTTTGGCCGATTTGTTTGGAGATGGAGTTACGCGTGGATTGTAAATTTTCAACTTCTACTTGAATGGACTTACGTTGTTCTTCAAGTTTACGAATAGTCTCTACGTCTAGCTTAAAGCCACGACGCGCCAGTTTAGCAGCTGTTTCATCCAGCTCTGTACGAAGTAATTTAGAATCCAGCATTGTTAATCCTATGCTTTTTGTTGTGAAATCACGCGCACTTTCCAAGGCGTACGCGTTAAAAAAATTTACGCAATAAATGTATCCAAAAACGCCTACTTTTCATAGCGCTTTTGTGGGCTATTTGCGTCTAAAGTAGCCAAGTAATCTAACTTTTCGCCGATTTTGGTCTCTAGACCACGATTTGTCGGCTGATAGTACCTACGATCACCCATTTCAGGCGGCAAATATTGCTCACCTGCGGCGTAAGCGCCAGGCTCATCGTGCGCGTAACGATACTCTGCCCCATAACCCATGTCTTTCATCAAACTGGTCGGTGCATTTCGAAGGTGATGCGGCACTTCATATTCAGGCAAGTTATGAGCATCTGTGAGCGCTTGTTTCCACGCCACGTATACCGCATTACTTTTTGGCGCACATGCTAAGTACACGATCGCCTGTGCAATAGCGCGCTCACCTTCTGCCGGACCAACACGAGTAAAGCAATCCCAAGCGGAAAGTGCCACTTGCATTGCGCGAGGGTCAGCATTACCCACATCTTCAGAGGCAATCGCCAGTAGGCGGCGAGCAATGTACAAAGGGTCGCAACCTGCTGCGATCATACGTGCAGCCCAGTAAAGCGCTGCATCAGGGTTAGAGCCACGAATCGACTTGTGTACAGCAGAGATTAAGTCGTACCAAATGTCGCCTTTGTTATCGAAGCGAGAGACTTTCTCCCCTGCTACTTCCGCAAGCAACTTAAGCGTGATTTCTTTTTCGCCCTGCGCATTATCCTCTGCCATGTCGTAGAGCAGCTCAAGGTAGTTGAGAGACATGCGTGCATCACCGTTTACCAGTTCTGCTAAGCGATCTAATACGTTATCAACGAAGTGTGCAGGCGTATTACCCAGCCCACGCTCTTTATCGCTAATGGCTTGGTTCAACGCTAGTGAGATTTCGTCTTTATCGAGAGACGTTAACTTGTACACACGTGCACGTGACAGCAATGCGTTGTTTAACTCAAACGATGGATTTTCTGTCGTCGCACCAATAAAGGTAACGGTGCCATCTTCGATATGCGGTAAAAACGCGTCTTGCTGAGATTTGTTGAAGCGATGCACCTCATCCACAAATAAGATGGTGCGGCGACCCGCCATTTTATTCTCACGCGCTTTCTCGATTGCAGCACGAATTTCTTTCACGCCAGACGTCACCGCAGACACACGCTCAACTTCTGCATTGGCATAGTTTGCCGCCACTTCTGCCAACGTCGTCTTACCTGTGCCTGGCGGTCCCCAAAGGATCATAGAGTGAATATGACCAACCTCTAACGCACGGCGTAGTGGCTTACCAGGACCTAAAATATGCTGCTGACCGATGTACTGTTCAATCGTTTCCGGTCTCATACGAGCAGCAAGGGGACGAAAATCTTCGTCCCCCGAGAAATCTAATGTGTAATTGCTCACTACCAATTAATTCCTTTGGTCATCCACTTCCACGCCATTAGGAATAGTGAATGTGAATCTGTCTGCTTTTGGTTTTCCAAGCTTCACGTTATTAAAGGTGAACAAGCCTTTCTGACCGTCTTGTTCAACCACGTTGAAGCCTTTCACCACACCTTTGGCATCAATATTAATCTGAAATTGCCCCTGTGTGGAGTCTACCGCAGTAGGAATAAGCGTGAACTGGTCACCCTTTTGGGAGATCTTGTAGTTATCCCAATCACTTGCGCGGTTACGTGTTAACAAAACAAATGGCGTTTGCTCTGTTGCTTGTTCTTGCCAGTAGATACTCACTTGCTCGATGAACGGGCTGTAGTACCACAAAGTTTTACCGTCAGAAACCAATAGGTTTTCATCAGGGAATGTTGTGCTCCAACGGAACAGGCTCGGACGAGCGATTTCAACCGTGCCTTCCCCTTCCATCACTGTTTCGCCTTCAGGGCTGATCACCTGTTGTGAGAAATCCGCACTGAAGCCATCGTTCATCGATAGGCGTTTGTTTAATTCATCTTTAGGAGACGCGGCGTGTGCAGTAGAGAAGAGAGAAAAGCTTAAAACAAGCGCAGAGAAAAGTTTCGCTGAAAATAGTTTTTTCATTCAGATACCTATTGTTAGAACCACTCACCTCAGTTGGACTGAGGTGAGTAACACAAGTTCATTAATCTTTTGGTGGCGCAGGTGCCAGTACTTCACGGTTACCATTATGGCCCGGAGCACTTACGATGCCTTGCGCTTCAAGTTGCTCTACGATACGAGCCGCTCGGTTATAGCCAATCTTGAATCGACGCTGTACACCAGAAACTGAACCACGACGTGATTGCACTACGTGCTCTACGACTTGATCGAACAATGGATCCACTTCTTCATCCGATTCCATCTGTTCACCCGGAAGCAAACTTTCTGGGCCTTGGTCACCACTGATGATCTCATCGATGTAGTTTGGCTTACCACGTGCTTTCCAGTTGTTCACAACCGCGTGAACATCGTCATCCGATGCAAACGCACCGTGAACACGGGTCGTATGGCTTGAGCCTGGTGGTAAGTAAAGCATATCACCCATACCCAATAGCGATTCTGCACCGCCTTGGTCAAGGATAGTACGTGAGTCCGTCTTCGTAGATACGGTGAACGCCACACGCGTTGGGATGTTCGCTTTAATCAGACCGGTAATAACGTCAACCGATGGACGCTGTGTCGCAAGGATCAAGTGAATACCTGCCGCACGCGCTTTTTGCGCCAAGCGTGCAATCAGTTCTTCAACCTTCTTACCAACCACCATCATTAGGTCGGCAAATTCATCGACAACCACAACAATGTAAGGCAGTTTCTCAAGCAACGGCGGCTCAGTGTCCATGCTGTCGCCTTCTTGCCAGAATGGGTCGTGAATTGGGTGACCTGCGTCTGCGGCCATCTTAAGCTTCTCGTTGAAGCCTTTTACGTTACGTACGCCCAATGCCGACATCAGTTTGTAACGACGTTCCATCTCGCCCACACACCAACGTAGTGCGTTAGACGCGTCCTTCATGTCCGTTACTACTTCAGAAAGTAGATGAGGAATACCTTCGTAGATTGAAAGCTCCAACATTTTCGGGTCGATCATGATGAAACGCAGATCTTCTGGCGATGCTTTGTAAAGCATACTCAAGATCATCACGTTCACACCTACTGACTTACCAGAACCAGTCGTACCCGCTACCAGTACGTGAGGCATTTTCGCGATATCTGCAATCACCGCTTCACCGGCGATATCTTGACCAAGAACGACCGTTGTTGGTGACGTTGCTTGTTCAAACTGAGGGCTACTGATTACATCAGATAAGAATACCGTCTGGCGGCTCATGTTAGGCAGCTCTAGACCCACATAAGGTTTGCCCGGAATCACTTCGACTACACGTACCGCCATTGCAGAAAGTGCGCGTGCCAAGTCCATAGACAGACCAGAAATGCGGCTTACTTTCACGCCCGGCGCCAAATCAAGCTCGAATCGAGTGATAACAGGGCCAGGGTAAATACCGACAACGTCCGCTTTGATCTTGTAATCCGCAAGCTTGGTTTCAACCAAACGCGCCACCTCTTCCAGAGCATCACGATCGATAAAGTTATCGCGCTTCTCCGGGTGGTAAAGCAATTCTAGCGTTGGTAGTGGTTCTGCTGGTACTGGCAAGTTTTGCTCTTGCTGCACCAAGAATGGGTTCTGCTGAGCAGCCACTTTCGCTTGAGCGTTCGATACCAAGTTTTGGAATGCTGCGACATCTTGATCGCCGTCTTGAACCTCTTCTACCTCGGCTTCTTGAGGTGCAGGTTCAAACGTAGCAGAAGGCGCCGGCGCTACCGATTGTGGTTGCGGTGCGACTTGCTGCTGCATAGGTTGTTCTTGTACAGACTGTTGTAGAGGCTGAGATTGTGGCTCTACATAAGTAGGCTGAGCTTGTTGAACAGGCTGCTGCACTGGGTAATCATCTTCGTCATCCAATACATCGAAGTTCGAAATTGTCGGTTCGATGTGTTGGCTTGGCTCTGTTTGTTCAGCAATGTTATCCAATGCAGAAGAACTAATCACAGGTTCTTCGTGTGAAGGTTGCTCTGTGGTTGGCTGTTCGATTGGCGCGTGAACAGGCGCTAGTTCTTGTGCAACTTGGCCTTGTTGAGCCTGCTCTGCTTCAAACTGAGCATACTCATCGTAGCTTGGTGCGTTATCGAACGGTTCAGAGACGGTTGGTTCAGGTGTCACAAACGGCTCTTGTGGCGCTTGTTGATGCTCAACTTGCTGTGGAGCAAATTCCTGAGAAACAGACTGTGGAACTTCAGGCTGAGTTTGAACAGGAGCAACTTGCGCTTCTTGAACCTGTGGTTCTTCATCTGCCCAATCGTCAGCTTGTTGTGCCGCCGCTTCTAGCTCTTCAATCGTTACGTTCAATTGTTTAGTACGTTCAACGAATGGGTCCACATTATCTGTGCTCACCGCACGCACTGGCTCAACAGTTTGAGCTTGTTCTTGAACCTGAGACTGGATTTGAGGCTGCACAGGCGCGGCATTTACAACTGCAGGCTGCGGCGTTGGCTGAACGTTAGCTTGCGCTGCTTGCTGCTGTCTCGGTTTATCTGCAGTCGATTGTTCTACTGCCGATTGTGGCATGTAGATTGGGTATTCGTGTGTTGGTGTTTCTTGTTTCGGCTCTTCGACATCATAAGCAGTAAGATGAGGCATAGGCTCGTCTTCCATGTCATCTGAACCACGTTTGCTCATTACACGATCTTCAGCAAACTCGTCCAACTGAGGCTCTAGAGTTTCATGTTCAGTGCCACGTGCTTTATTTGTTAACGCTGCAACAACGCCAAGTGCACGATCACCCAACCACTCAACAATGTTAAGCCAAGAAATACCAGTAAATAGTGTGAAGCCAGCACCCCATAGGAAAAGAAGCACAAGCGTTGTGCCCAACACATTTAATGTAGGCAGAGACAAGCTCGTCAGTACGTCACCAACAACGCCACCAGACGAGAAATACCAAATGTCGTCAAAGTTGATATCAGCAAGACCACAACTGGTAAGAATAAGGATAACTAAACCTAATAGACGAGTACCCCACAACATAAGGTCGATAGGATCGTCTTCGGAGCGCTTACGACAAATCACCCATGCACCTGCCGTCAGCAGGAATGGTAATGGGTACGCGAGGGAACCGAAGGTAAAGAATAGCGTGTCGGCTAACCAAGCACCGAACAAGCCACCAGCGTTATTGATCTCTCCGCCCCAAGCAGTTTGGGACCAAGACGGATCAGCTGGGCTAAAGGTAAATAATGCAACGGCCAACAATACCGAGCTAAGAACGCCAACGATAAAGCAGCACTCTTTTAAGCGTTGGAAGCCATTTAGACGTGAAGACTGAGGCTCTTCACTGGTTTTGATAATGGTTTCGACTTTCTTTGCGTTCTCTTTGAACATAAATCAACTTGAATATGGAAATGAATTAGGAATAAGCAAAACATTCCGAGCGGCACAAAGCCGCTCGGTAAATTGATTTAACCATATCAAAGAGAAAAACCCAATTACTCTATGGAGAAAGCGGAAGCATTTACCGCTTTCTTTGCAAGAATTTAACGAGTTTTAATCACAAGCTGGTTAGTTTGCTTCACTTCTTCCATAACGACGTACGTACGAGTGTCATTTACGCCAGGAAGACGTAGTAACGTATCGCCTAGTAGTCGACGGTAAGCACCCATATCAGATACACGGGTCTTTAGAAGATAGTCGAAATCACCTGATACAAGATGACACTCTTGGATGTCGTCTAGTTTTTGAACAGCTGCGTTAAACTGCTCGAACACATCTGGTGCACCACGGTTCAACGTAATTTCTACGAATACCAATAGTGATGCATCGAGGAACTGCGGGTTTAATAGCGCAGTGTACCCTGTGATGTAACCTTGACGCTCTAAGCGACGCACACGCTCCAAACACGGCGTTGGAGAAAGTCCTACACGTTTTGAAAGTTCAACGTTCGAAATACGACCGTCTTTCTGCAGTTCATTAAGAATGTTGCGGTCGATACGGTCTAGTTCCTTGGACGGCTTCTTATAGTTGTCTGCCATTTTTTATTCCACCTTATTACTTCCTTGCAAAAAAATATACTACAACTTTTTAATATTTGGTGCCAAATATTACAAATCAACATCTATACTAGATATTAATTCGACAATAACACCCTACAAACAGTTAATACAACCATTTTAGAAAGAGGACACAGGATGATCATTGGCGTACCTAAGGAAATCAAGAACCACGAATACCGTGTGGGTATGATCCCAGCTAGCGTGAGAGAGCTAATCTCACATGGTCACCAAGTTTTGGTTGAGACCAATGCAGGTGCCGGCATTGGTTTTTCAGACGATGATTACATCGCTGTAGGCGCATCCATTCTTCCTACTGCTACAGACGTGTTTGCGAAAGCAGATATGATTGTAAAAGTAAAAGAACCCCAAGCTGTCGAGAGAGCAATGCTCCGCGAAGGGCAGATTTTATTTACTTATTTACACCTAGCACCAGATTTTCCACAAACTGAAGAGCTAATCAAGAGCAAAGCTGTCTGTATAGCGTATGAGACTGTAACAGATAATATGGGTCGTTTGCCACTGTTAGCACCAATGTCAGAAGTGGCAGGTCGGATGTCTATTCAAGCAGGTGCGCAAACGTTGGAAAAATCGCACGGCGGTCGCGGTCTACTACTAGGTGGCGTACCTGGTGTTGAGCCTGCGAAAGTTGTTGTCGTTGGCGGCGGTGTAGTTGGCGCGAACGCAGCTCGTATGGCTGTTGGTCTTCGTGCAGACGTAACTATCCTAGACCGTAACGTAGATACTCTACGTAAACTAGACGAAGAATTCCAAGGTCGCGCTAAAGTGGTTTATTCTACTGAAGACGCTATCGAGAAGCATGTTCTAGAAGCAGACCTAGTGATCGGCGCGGTTCTAATCCCTGGTGCAGCAGCACCGAAACTGGTAACAAAAGAGCACATCGCTAAGATGAAGCCAGGTGCGGCGGTTGTTGACGTAGCCATCGACCAAGGTGGTTGTTTCGAAACTTCTCACGCTACAACGCACGCAGAACCAACTTACATCGTTGACGAAGTAGTTCACTACTGTGTAGCAAACATGCCAGGTGCAGTGGCTCGTACTTCAACATTTGCACTGAACAACGCAACGCTTCCTTACATCGTGAAGCTAGCAAACAAAGGCTACCGTGAAGCACTTCTAGAAGACAAAGGTTTTCTTGAAGGCCTAAACGTTATCCACGGTAAAGTGACTTGCAAAGAAGTTGCTGAGAGCTTTGACCTAGAATACGTTGAACCAACGCAAGCTATCGCAATGTTCAACTAATGACAAAATAACGCACAAATTGTCACATTTTGTTTACAAAAGCCCACTGAAAAGTGGGCTTTTTTGCATAGAGCATTTAGCTATAAAAAAGATCTAAAACTTATAAGCACAAATTAAAATGTTTCGAGGCGTGACAGATTTAGCGCAAAACTCTGCCAATCTAACACGATAACCACGTTCTTCAAGATAAAGTGCTTTGTCTAAAGCGAGCCAAATCTCCAACGGACGTTGAAATACCAACTGGACCAGACTCAAACGCTCCATTTGCCAAAAGCGCTGTTCGCTTAACTTTTCAAAATGATCGAAGTCGATTTCTTGCGCAAGATCGATGCCCTTCTGTTCCGCTGCCCAGCGACATAACGATTCAAAGCCATCACTTAATTGCGACTTACGAATGCTTGGTACTGGCTGATATCCTTCCATGCCCAGAGCTTGGCGCGTGATCAAATCAAACCCTAAACGAAACACCATTTCTTGCTGACGATGACGGCGTACACGTTCACCACCCGTCACAGTTTGCTGCAGCGGAATACGCAGCTCTTGCTTAGACAGCGAGAGAGAAGACGCTCTGCCCTGCTCCGACATCGGCTGATACTGCTCAGACTGAATCAAATGGTAACAACAAGGCGAGATTGTCATCGCAGCAATGCCGTTTTCGCTGCCGTACTGCATCAAACGAACATGAAGATCACCACACGCATGCAATGCCACGGCGTGTTGGGTTGGCTTAAACACCGCTTTAGCTTGGCTATTGAACGCATCACCTTGAATAAACGTCATTTTCCAATGACGCTCATTCGCCGCTTGTTGCCCCGAGTCGCACAGCGCTTGTTGGTATTCAAAACTGGTAACAGGTTGATCGGTTTGCGTTGTCAGGATGCGTCCCAAGTATCCTTTACCTGAACACCACTCCAGCCATTCTTCACCGTGATGATGTTGAATCGCCGCTTCGCCCATAGAGCTAATTTGCTCCAACTTACGGCCAGGAATGCCACTGTCTAATCCACGAGCAAGCTCCAAGCCGTTTAACGCTAGAGGTTCTAAATGCGTCAGTTCAGCGAGCGTTTCAAGTTCTGGCAAAAAAGGACTAAGCGCCTGTAAAGCGAGCTCAGGTTCTACTTTGTATTCTTCGATTTGAGAGGGAGAAAGAGACGCTAACCACTGGCACAACTGAGGATGTTGTGCTTGCCAAGGTAACGATGCGTGAAGGCTGCTTTGAAATGGATCGAATCGCCACAACGATTGATTTTCGATTAAGCAGTCATTAATAAATTGAAATTGCGTTTTCATAGCTCCCCCTACAACGAGCGCATTGTAGAGGGAATCGAAACAGCAATGAAGTGTTATCTAACCGGAAGTTCGATGTCTTTAAACATCTCTTCAATTTCTGAGTTCGACTTCAGTGAAATCGCTTGTTCAACCACGGGACGGGTTAAGTGTGGAGCAAAGCGCTCCATAAAATCGAACATGTAAGAACGCAGGAAGGTACCACGGCGGAAGCCAATGCTTGTGGTACTTGCGCCAAACAAGTGGCTTGCATCAATGGCAACCAAATCGCCGTCTTGGTCTTCATCTACCGCCATGCTCGCAATCACACCAACACCAAT
Organism: Vibrio sp. M260121; assembly: GCF_036533715.1. NCBI lineage: Bacteria > Pseudomonadati > Pseudomonadota > Gammaproteobacteria > Vibrionales > Vibrionaceae > Vibrio > Vibrio sp. M260121. The sequence goes on from NZ_JATABF010000004.1 coordinate 25,528, forward strand.
GCCCATACGAACATAAGTTTTGATTACGTCGGCATCCGTTGCGGTAAACACCACGCGTGGCGTCAAACCTTCACGGTTAAATGCGGTATCCAGCTCAGAACGACCAGTAAAGCCAAACACGTAAGTCACCAGCGGATAAGCCGCCAAGTCATGAATCGTGACAACGTCTTTCTTCGCCAATGGGTGATCTTTTGGTACCACGATAGAACGATTCCAGTGGTAACAAGGCAACATGATGGCATCTTGGTAAAGATGAAGCGCTTCAGTTGCAATCGCAAAGTTCGCCGTGCCTTTAGCAATCGCTTCAGACATTTGTGAAGGCGTACCTTGGTGCATGTGCAGCGATACTTTCGGGTAACGAGCCGTAAAGCCTTTGATTACGTCAGGAAGTGCGTAACGAGCTTGGGTGTGCGTGGTAGAAATGTTCAGCGTGCCCATTTCTGGGTGAGTGTGCTCACCTGCCACGGCTTTGATGCTTTCCACGCGCGCCAGAATCTCTTGAGAAATTCGCACGATCTCTTCACCGGCCGGTGTCACCTGCGTTAAGTGTTTACCACTTCGTTCGAAGATCTGAATGCCCAGTTCATCTTCCAGCAAACGGACTTGTTTACTGATGCCCGGCTGAGAAGTGTAAAGACTCTCTGCTGTCGCAGACACATTCAGATTATGGTTCACAACCTCAACAATATACTTCAGTTGTTGCAGTTTCATCGTAATCCCTTACTCATTGATTGAGATAATAACGTCATACTTATCTTGCCTACTCGCCCGAGTAGATATAATGATTAGTTATAACGTGTTAGCAACTAAATGAACAGTAATTTCTAACTTATAGCTCAAGCTCATAGCTAATCATTTATCTCGGCTTCATATGCACAAAGTTGAACCTTTAAAATCCGCTTTTTTTTACAGCTCACCGTATTCTCTGCTTAAATCCGACGGAAAACGTGTTTGGGGCAAAATAATCAAATAAATAGGGTGCCGGGAGAGAGAAGATTCATGTATTCTCTATCGCTAGTCATACAAAAGTAAAAAGCAGACGCAAAGATATGAATACTGGTTTAATAGTCATTTTGGTAGCCGTTCTACTGGTCTTGATCCTTGGGTACAACATCATGTTGCAGTACAAGGTGAAAGTAGAGACCGCGAAAAGACAGGAGTCTGCTCGTTACGTGACACTGATTGACGGTACCGAAGAGCTTATTGGTCACGCTCACCATATTCCTTTCAGCAAGGACCTACTGCTGTGCCTAAACAATCGCATTCTTGATGCTCTTGAGAGCATGCGCGAGCTGGATCCAAAAAACAAACAGCTTGTCCAACGCATCGAGAACATGAAGCAGCAAATTACTCAACTTAAAGAAAGTAATCAAAGCGGCGAAAGTACGACGTTCAAAATGCCAAGCAGCGACAAGCAAGCAATCCTAATGCTAAAACTGGTTAAACGTCTGCGTGATACGGTTCGCAACGAACACAACAAAGGCCGTTTGGATACACAAACTTACGTAACGGAAAATGCGCGTCTGGAAACGATGCAAATCCGCATCAACATCGAGAACGTGATCAAACGTGCGAACGATTCCATTTCCCGCGGTCAGCCTGGCACTGCTCTACAGCTGCTTCGTAAAGGCATCGATGCACTGAGCACCAAAAACGACGCATACTCGATTCAGGCGAAACAAAAACTTGAAGATATGCTTGGTGACCTAGATAAGAAACGCCAAGACAAAAACGATGCTGAAATGCAGCAACTTGCCGATAAAGAACGTGACAGTGATATGGATGCGCTCTTCGGCGAGAAGAAAAAGTGGTAAACTCTCCACAAGCTTTCCGCCCTATCCGATTAAAGGCTGCGTTTGCAGCCTTTTTTGTGTCTTATCCCTTTGAAAAGACGCTGGCTGGATAAACCGAAATTTGAATGTAAAGTATTAAAAATTAAATGATTAATCTCGACGCCTATCAGGACCTTCTTGCTCCAATTAACCAATTCTTGCAATGCAGCACCCCAGATGAATGGGTTGAGGAAGCAAGGAAGCCTGAAAACCTTCAAACCATTTTATTAGACCATCTACTGTGTGAACTGAAAGCCGGCCAATCGGCGATGTTCCTTATCCGTAAATACGCCGTAGACAAAGCCAGCTCACACGCTCTACTCGATTGGTTCAAACCTTATGAAGACTTCGCTTACCGCAAGACAGGTTCCCTTGAGACTCTGAAAGGTAAGAGCAATATTTCTAAAGCGATCATCGCTAAATCAGACTCGCCTTACAGCCAAGATCTGATCGACAAAATGGTTCTGCTGATCAAAGAAGAGTTACACCACTTCTATCAAGTACTAGAAATCATGGAAAGCCGTGGCGTGGAATACAAGAACATTCCAGCAAGCCGCTACGCGAAAACGCTGATTTCTGAGATGAAGACGCATGAGCCTGAAACCTTGATTGATAAGCTCATTATCGGTGCCTACATCGAAGCTCGCTCTTGTGAACGTTTTGCAAAACTGGCTCCGCATATGGACAACGACATCGCGAAGTTCTACGTTTCTCTGCTGCGTTCAGAAGCACGCCATTACCAAGATTACTTAATTTTGGCAGAGCAAATCGCAGGCAAAGACATTAGCGAACGCGTTGCGGAGTTTGGCCGCCTTGAAGCTGAGCTAATTTCAACACCGGATGAGGATTTCAAATTCCACAGTGGCGTTCCAGTGGTAGTGGCATAGGCTGCAGCCCAACGTTAATTAAATACCAAAAAGCCGGACATCACGTCCGGCTTTTCTTCTGGAGCTAATCCCGTACTCACTGTAATTCTGTATTGGCAAGAGATTCCCGACAGCACCCCTTTGTCGCTTTCGGGAATGACACGCTTGAGACATCTCACAACATCAACATCGTCACTCCCATCTCTCGTATCGTCATCCTCAAGAGCGAGGCACGAGCGAGTTGGGGATCTCATACACGTAAACTAAGAACGTGCACTCAACTCCATACGCTGCAGATTCGCATCAATACCCTGGTCACCCTTCAGTCTCTCCCAAAGCTGACCGAGCAAATCTAAACTGCGCTCACTCGGATAACGTTGGGTCGATTCTAATAGCTGCCACTGCCCATCTTCACCTTTCTCAGCAAAGATAAACTCGAACGACAGATTGTTAGACATACCCAAACGCAAGTCCGTCACAATCAGAGCATCATCTTCCACGCGATAGTTGAGGTAATCGTGAGAAAAAGCCTTTAATCCTTTCAGCGTGTCCGGCTTATCTGCCATCGGCCAACTGCCAAGAGGATGCGTCACAAAATCAATGCGCTGATCACTGTCTAATACCGACGCTAAACCTTCGTAATATTGGCCATCGTCCATCACCACCACGCGCCATAGAAACGTGTTAAACGGCGTTGGTGTAATCAGCACTTGCTGATTCGGTAAGTTCTGCGCAGCCAAGTTTTGCTCAACACGAGACGCAACCATTTGTTGAGAGGCGTATCCCCAACCGAGATAAAGTGTGGAGATAAGCACCACGCTTTGACACCAGCGTCCACCGCGAGATTTAGAAAACAGTGCCACACCGATCGCCAGCAACAGCGGTAAGGTGTAAAGCGGGTCGATAATAAACACGTTCCTTAGCTCAAAATAGCCCTCAAATGGCCAAATAAGCTGAGTGCCATACGTCGTCATTGCATCCAGTAAGGTATGCGTCACGAGTACACTGACGGTGAGGAAAAACACTCGTGATAGTGTCCAGAACGAATCAGGTCGCCAGCGGCAATAAAGCCAAGAAATCAGCAACGCAAACGGAGGCAATACCAATAAAGAGTGCGTAAAGCCACGATGCTTAATCGTGTTCTGAACCGCATCACCGTAGTCCAGAATCACATCCAGGTCTGGCAAGGTACCGAGAGCCGCGCCCATCAGCAATACCTTGGCATTGCAATGTTTACCTGCGATCGCGCCAGCAACGGTCGCCCCTAATGCTGCTTGTGTGATTGAATCCATATCCCGCTATCTACACTCATTCATGACAAAGATTGATTGGTTCGAAAACTAAAACGACTTTCAATAAGAGTCAAACCACTCACCCACTTGGTGTCTCTTATTTACTTACTTTTACACACTAAGGGGAGATCAAATGCCTTGGCACGTTTAAAGCCATTTACTGGCTAGCCGTAGCCTCTGGGCGGGAGATTTTCTTGATCAATGCTTCACGTCGGAGATCTAAGATCTCATCAATCAATTTCTCTTTGGCGTTGATGCCAAAGTGCTGATCGTAGTTTTTTACTTTTTCAATTTCATGCGGGTGCAAGCGGTACACCTCATCTTTTAAACGAGCCTCAGCTTCGCTTTTAATCAAGCCTTGGTTTTGTAGCAGCTTAATGATCACTTCATCAGCTGGGTTTACTGCTCTTGACATGTTTCTCCAATCTACAAGTTAAGTTGTTCGCCAAATCGCTGATCAATTCAGCTTATTCACTTGGCATCGCCAATTTACGTCGCACAACTTATAGCCCAAACATGACAACTTTATTGCAGCCCAAGGTCATTTATTAGCAAAGCATCGCATGCACCACTTCGGTTCAAACCTTTGTTTTTCTTCACCATCATGGATCGTGAGTACCTACTTTCACCTTACGCCTCTTTCCGTCGAGCCCCATTCTGTTTACTCTGAGAGCTCAAACAGACATCTGGCACACATCTCGCTGTAGTGACTGTGCTTTTAATGGTTTTCGGTTGTTACACTCTATTGACAAGGACTTGTTCTGATAAGTCAAAAACCATGGATTTTTAAACGATTCAATGGAGTGACTTATGAACAAAAACGCGATCCTTCTATCTTTACTCGGTACGGCTTTCTTCTCTTCGCAAGCGGCGGCGGACATCACCGCAATCCGCTCTAGCCTATTACATTTCATCAACGATCCAGCCAAAGTTGAACACCTTCCCGATGCCTATCAGTATTTTGAAGACGGTTTACTAGTGATTGAAGATGGTCATATCAAAGCCATCAAAGCGTTCAGTGAAAGCGATTCGACACAGTACCAAGAGATTGTCGATCACAGGGGAAAACTCATCGTGCCGGGCTTTATCGACACACACATCCACTACCCACAAACTCAGATGATTGCCGCGTATGGTGAGCAGCTGCTGGAATGGTTAGAAACCTACACCTTCCCAACGGAAAAACAGTTTGAGGACAAAGCCCACGCCAAAGCCATCTCTCAGTTCTTTATCAATGAACTGCTGAAAAATGGCACCACCAGCGCATTAGTGTTTGGCACTGTTCACCCTCAATCGGTAGAAGCGCTTTTTGAAGAGGCGTTAGATAAGAACATGCGTATCATTGCGGGGAAAGTCATGATGGATCGCAACGCGCCAGACTACCTACTCGACACACCAGAAACGGGCTATCAAGAAAGTAAAAACCTGATCAACAAATGGCATAACCAAGGACGATTGCAATACGCCATTACTCCACGCTTTGCCCCTACCTCGACACCCGAACAATTAGCGGCTGCTGGGAAACTCAAAGCCGAGTATCCAGATGCCTATGTGCATACCCACTTGTCAGAAAACAAAAATGAAATCGAATGGGTGAAGTCACTCTTCCCGGATCGTGAAGGCTACTTCGATGTTTACGAGCACTATGGTTTGGCTGGTAAACGCTCCATCTTCGCCCACGCGGTTCACCTTACCGATAAAGAATGGAGTGCATTTCAGCGTACCGATTCCGTGATTTCTTTTTGTCCGACGTCCAACCTATTTCTCGGTAGCGGTCTGTTCGATTTAGAAAAAGCAGAACAAAAAGATGTACGTGTCGGTTTGGGGACAGATGTTGGTGCAGGCACCAGTTTTTCTCAGTTAGAGTCCTTAAATGAGGCTTATAAAATCATGCAGCTACAAGGAAAGAAACTGTCCGCATTTAAAGGCTTGTACTTAGCTACACTCGGAGGGGCGACATCACTCAGCCTCGATGACAAGATAGGCAATTTTGAAGCAGGAAAAGAAGCCGATTTCGTTGTCCTCAACTGGGCGGCAACAGACTTGCAGAAGCTGCGTTCCCAGCACTCAAAAAGCTTGGAAGATAAGCTCTTTGCTTTGATGATGTTAGGCGATGAGAGAAACGTCGAAGCAACCTACATAGCTGGCAAACTGGCCTATTCTGTCGATGGCGTAGTCACTAAACAGGCGAAAGTCACTAAAAAGACAAAAATCGAGAGCTCAATCTAAACAGACCAAAGCCTTGAGAATCGAGACATCTAAACCGAAAAGCCGGACGCAGTGTCCGGCTTTGTTTTACATGGATACTGGTTCAGGGTAATGGGTATTAGTAAAAGTAAACCATCATCTCCACTTCATCCCCTTGCTGCGGTGCATCCAACGTGAAGTGCAAATAGCCCGCCTCAGTCACTGGAATTTGCAGGGATTCATTACTGCCTCTGTCGTTAGATGCGTATTCGTATTGCATAGCACTTGGCCAGTAAGCTCGGCTCGCGTACAAGTCCACATCGCCATTGTCAGAGTAGCCGTTTGTATCCGTTAGCCACACTCGTACTTCTTGAACGCCTTGCGGTACATAAACCGCTGCATAGCGTCGTTCGAATACCTTGAGCGTCTGCGGTTTACCCGATTCCAATACCACAGGCGTTAAATCATCTCGCTCCGGCGTTGTTGGTGTTGGCGCCTCGGTTTCCAATGAGGCCTTTAGCGTCACTGCATGTATTCAGCAAAACCTTCTAGCCACCATACAATGTAACCATGCTCCAAGTTATCGCCGAACGAGCCATATTGGTTGAATCGCGCATCGAGGTAGTGGGTGTACTCATGCTCTAAATTGAGAATAGAAAGCTCGTCACCATTGTTGTAACGGTAAGCCACAAAGCGCGGCACGTTGACTGTTTCTGCTGGGTTACCTTCCAGATACTGACCGCAATTGTTGGTGGTATTGCCAAACAAGAACGACGAGTAATCCACGTAACTCGCCTTACTAGCAAACACCGCCACTTCTACTCGTTCATTGTTGTCGTCTGCTACCGGCTGATGACCTGTATTCGCCACTTTATGGAAGTCCGCCTCTTTCGCTGCTAAAACCTCACACGCTTCCTGTGCCTGAGTTTGAGTCAAATCTTGCGAACGAATGATTGCCGGGCCATCACACTCATACCGATTCGGCAGTACACGCGCCACCAGAAGACGTGTATCAAGAGCACGAACACCACATTGCATCGATTGAGTTTCACAGCCTATTAGCGAGTTACTCTGGTAATGAGCTGCTGAAGTTTGTGGTTCGCTTTACTGCGCAGATGCTTACCGAGCTAACGATTTATCGAAAACTGTATGAACCGGGTAACCACAAACTGTGGCAAACGGGCGTGCAAAGCCAACGTGCACTGGTGGAAGCATTACGTAAAGGTGACGCGCCAAAAGCCAAGCAAGTAATGGAACAACACATGCTGACCGCGCATCAATTGATGAAGAAGCAAGAAGCTGAAGTGGCGAACCGTTTCCTCACAGAAAGCTAATTGGCTCGCCATCGTTTGAAATACAGAATTAAGCGTGATTGGCTAAGGTCATTTTACGCACCAAACGGAAGAATTCGTCAGATTCCTCTTCCGTCAAACAAGAGAAGAAATCTTGCTTAAGGTTAGTCATGATGCGGTGCACTTTGCGTACCGCTTCTACCCCTTCTTTGGTGAGCGTCAGAATCTTCAGTCTTTGATTGGTCTCGCACTTAGATACTTGAACAAAGCCGCGCTTCTCTAAGTTATCCACCATGCGTTTTGCGACGCTTCGCTCCGTTAGAACCGCGTCCGCCAATTCTTGCTGGCTCATCGGTTGAAACTCTTCCAACGCTGCTAAGGCACTCGCCATTTCTAACGTCATTAAGTCCTGACGCGATAGCTCTGCTTGAGCACGATTGCGAAACGTTCTGTTCATCACGCTGCACACAAACATCGGGCTTTGATCCAACACGGATATCGAAGAAATCTTCTGATCTTTCATACTTGCCTATTCTACTTTCGGCTTTGTTTTCATTTGGATAGTACTGCGTTTACAAGAGATTCCCGACTACGCTCCTTCGTCGTTTTCGGGAATGACGAGAAACATAACCGAGAGAGCAACACCCCGTCATTCCGACGAGCCTAAGCGAGATCAGGAATCTAATTGCCGTACGCTCTGGCTCAATATTTCTCATCAAGCCACAATACTCGGTGAGCAGATTCTGAATCACGCTCGTCCCTCGCTGTTCAGAATGACGAGAAACATAACCGAGAGAGCAACATCCCGTCATTCCGACGAGCCTAAGCGAGATCAGGAATCTAACTGCCGCACGCTCTTGGCTCAATATTTCTCATCAAGCTACAGCACTCGGTGAGCAGATTCTGAATCACGCTCGTCCCTCGCTGTTCAGAATGACGAGAAACATAACCGAGAGAGCGACATCCCGTCATTCCGACGAGCCTAGGCGAGATCAGGAATCTAATTGCCACACGCTCTTGGCTCAATATTTCTCATCAAGCTACAGCACTCGGTGAACAGATTCTGAATCACGCTCGTCCCTCGCTGTTCAGAATGACGTAAAAATTAAACCTCAAACCCAAACTATCCAATTGAATCCAAAAATAAAGGACGCCGAAGCGCCCTTTTCTTGTACTTATTAGCAATAGTATAACTTAGTCTTTAGCGCTAAGTCCTACTCTTGGCTTGTCGTTGGCTGTGAAGTAGATTCCACTTGCTCTTTTTGTGCTTCTTTTCTTGCGCGGCGATCGAACAAACGCTCAACCACAACGAAGAACACTGGCACAAAGAAGATACCAAGCAAGGTCGCACTTACCATACCGCCAAGTACGCCCGTGCCTACCGCGTTCTGACCCGCAGAGCCTACACCCGCACTGATAGCTAGCGGCACTACACCCAGACCAAACGCAAGCGAGGTCATGATGATAGGACGGAGACGAACACGTACCGCGTGCAGCGTTGCTTCAATCAAGCCCGCGCCTTTCTCGTAGTATTCCTTCGCAAATTCAACGATAAGAATCGCGTTCTTCGTTGCCAGACCAACAGTGGTCAACAAACTAACTTGGAAGAATACGTCGTTATCCATACCGCGAGTCATTACTGCAAGTACCGCACCTAGCACACCTAGAGGTACAACAAGCACAACCGCGAATGGTACTGACCAGCTCTCGTACAGTGCTGCTAGTACAAGGAAGACAACCAGAATCGACAGCGCGTAAAGCATTGGCGCTTGGTTACCAGACAGACGTTCCTCGTAAGAGATGCCGTTCCAGTTCACCGTAAAGCCAGGAGGCAGTTTTTCTACCATGGCTTCGATTTCTGCCATCGCTTCACCAGTACTTACGCCTGGAGCCGCGCCACCTTGGATGTTCATCGCTGGTAGACCGTTAAAGCGTTGTAATAGCGGAGAACCGTAAGTCCACTCGCCCGTTGCGAATGCCGAGAATGGCACCATTTCACCCTGTGAGTTTCGTACGTACCAAGAGTCGAAGTCTTTCGGCTGCATGCGGTGTTCTGCGTCACTCTGTACCATTACCTTCTTCACGCGTCCGCGGTCGATGTAGTCGTTGATGTACGCACCACCCCATGCCGAAGCGAGGATTTGGTTTACATCATTAATGCTCACATCAAGCGCACGCAGTTTCACGTGGTCGATATGAACTTGGTACATCGGCGCATCTGCCTGACCGTTTGGACGCACACCCACCAGTTTCGGGTTTTGAGCTGCCATACCTAGGATTTGGTATTGAGCTGCCACAAGCGCTTCATGACCGTTACCGGTTGAGTCTTGTAGGTAGAAGTCGAAACCGGTCGCGTTACCCAACTCTTGAATCGCAGGTGGCGCAAATGCAAACACCATTGCTTCTTTAATCGTTGAGAAGTAACCCATCGCACGACCTGTCAGCGAAGCCGCATCCGAACCCGGTGCTTCACGTTCTGACCAATCTTTCAGACCGATAAACGCCATACCCATGTTCTGACCTTGACCTGCGAAGCTGAAGCCCGCAACCGAGAAGACAGATTTAACATTGTCTTTCTCTTCTTCAAGGAAGTAGTTACGGACTTTTTCTAGTGTCTTTTCAGTCTGCTCTTGAGTCGAGTTCGGTGGCAAGATTGCCATTGAGAACACGGTACCTTGGTCTTCATCCGGTAGAAACGATGTCGGAAGGTTCATGAACAACCAACCTGCGCCCGCACTCATTGCCGCGAATACCAATAGCATACGACCAGTGCGTTTTAGCATTTTCGCTACGCCCGCTTCGTAACCCGCCGTTGCCGCATCAAACTTACGGTTGAACCAGCCGAAGAAGCCTTTCTTATCCGAAAATTCCGCATCGCCTTTTTTCAGTAAGCTCGCACAAAGTGCCGGAGTAAGAATGATCGCCACCAATACCGATAGCGTCATCGCCGCTACGATGGTGATAGAGAACTGACGGTAGATAACACCAGTTGAGCCAGACATGAACGCCATCGGTACGAATACCGCAGACAGCGTCAGACCAACACCCACTAGCGCGCCAGTGATCTGCCCCATTGACTTCTTGGTTGCTTCTTTTGGATCGAGACCGTCTTCGTGCATTACACGTTCCACGTTCTCAACTACTACGATCGCATCGTCAACCAGCAAGCCGATTGCCAGAACCATCGCAAACATGGTTAAGGTGTTAACACTAAAGCCGGTCGCATAAAGGATCGCAAACGTACCCAGCAATACCACCGGAACCGCAATCGTTGGGATGATCGTCGCACGGAAGTTCTGCAAGAACAGGTACATGATCAAGAATACCAACACGATCGCTTCAAGCAGTGTCTTGATTACTTCTTTGATCGACGCATCAACGAATGGCGTTGTCTCAAACGGGTAAGCGATCTTCAAGCCATCAGGGAAAGTCGCACTTAGCTGACCAAGACGTTCTTTTACTGCTTCTGCCGTTTCTAGCGCGTTCGCACCAGTACCGAGAGAGATACCAAGACCTGCCGCTGGGAAGCCGTTGTACTGACCTTTGATGTCGTAGCTTTCTGCGCCGCGCTCAACACGTGCCACGTCTTTCAGGTAAACGTTCGAGCCGTTCGCTTCTGATTTCAGAATGATGTTTCTGAATTCAGCCACGCTGGTTAAACGGCTTGCTGAAGAAATGGTTGCGTTAAGCAACTGACCTTTTTGCGCAGGCGCTGCACCCAACTGACCAGAAGAAACCTGTGCGTTCTGTTCACGAATAGCGTTCGCGACGTCGATTGCAGTAAGGTTGAACTGAGTCAGTTTGAATGGGTCTAGCCAAACACGCATTGCGTATTGAGAACCAAACGCTTGCACTTGACCTACGCCCGTTACACGGCTGATCGGATCTTGAATATTGGTAACAACAAAGTCACCGATGTCGTTTTCTGTAAAGTCCGGGTCTTCAGAGTAAACCGCCACAACCATCAAGAATGAGGTGTTAGATTTGTTTACAACGATACCTTGGCTTTGTACTTCCATCGGAAGCGACGTCATCGCCAATTGCAGTTTATTCTGCACCTGAACTTGCGCGATATCTGGATCGGCTTCGCTATCAAACGTCAGCGTGATGGTGGCATTACCAAACGCATCACTGCTTGAGTTTAGGTAACGCAGGTAGTCCAGACCCGTCATGTTTTGCTCGATAACCTGAGTTACTGAGTCTTCTACGGTTTTCGCAGAAGCACCAGGGTAACGAGCACTGATTGAGATCGTGGTCGGTGAAATCGTTGGATATTGAGAAACTGGCAAGTTGAACAAAGACATCACGCCCGCCAACATAGTCAGAATCGCAAGTACCCAAGCAAATACCGGACGATCGATAAAGAATCGTGCCATGATTAAGCCTGCTCACCTGATTGAATAGTTACTGGACTACCCGGTTGGATCATCTGTAGACCGGTTGTGATGACTTTATCACCCACTTTCAGACCGTCAGTAATACGCCACTGGTTACCAATAGACTCCGCCGTTGTTACCGGAGTTATTGTTACCTTGTTGTCCGCACCCACTGTCATTACTGAGGCTTTGCCCGTTGCGTCACGCGTAACTGTGTTCTGCGGGATAAGAATCGCCACAGGGTCCACACCTACTGTTACCGTTGCGCGCACAAACATACCCGGTAGCAATAAGCCATCTGGGTTCGCGAATTCTGCACGTAGCGTTACGCTGCCAGTACTTTCATCTACATTCACTTCGGTAAACTTCATAATACCTTTATGCGCATACGTCGAACCGTCTTCAAGCGTTAGTGTTACTTGAGCGGATTCGTCTTTTTGCAAGTGACCTTGTGACATCGCTGCTTTCAAACGGAGTAACTGAGCAGAAGATTGCACGATATCAACATTGATAGGGTCTAGCTGTTGGATAGTCGTCAGCGTCGCCGCTTGGTTTGCCGTTACCAGCGCACCCGCCGTTACGTTAGACTTGCTGATCACACCGCTGATTGGCGCCTTCACTTGTGCGTAAGACAGATTGATCTTCGCCGTGTTGATTCTCGCTTTTGCTACCAACACTTGCGCTTTCGCTTCTTTGTAAGCTGCTTCTGCTTCATCTAGATCTTGTTGGCTGATCGATTTCTTAGTGATCAACGCACGGTAACGACGAACTGTTGAGTACGTCGATTCTTCCGAAGCTTGAGCACGGATCAGTTCAGCTTCTGCGCTTAGTAGGTCTGCTTGGAACGTAGAATCGTCGATCTGGTAAAGGGATTGACCTTGCTCAACCACACCACCCTCTTCAAAATTACGCTCAGAAATTATACCCGTTACCTGAGGGCGAACTTCTGCTTCTTTAAACGCTCGGCTACGGCCCGGCAGTTCTACTGTTAGCGCTTGGCGAACAGGTTCAACCGTCATTACCGTTACTTCTGGTGTCGGCGCTGGACCACCTTGCGCTTGTCCTTCTTGGCTCTGTTCACACCCGACCAATAATAGGCTCGACGCAATCAAGAGCGATAGCGTGGTTCTACGTGTCATGAAAATTCTCTCTTCCTAACTAAAAAACGCGACTCAATAAAAAGTCAGCAAATATTAGTCGGGATGATAATTACTCAATGTTGTACATACAACAAAATTTACCGCTCTTTACGATAGACAAAAATGTTTGTTCTAAAGCTGTTATTGATATCTCAATTCAGCCTCTTTTTTATTGGAAAAATAAATTTTCTGTGAGCAATTGAAATCAGATTTTTCTTAATAAAAACAGTAAAAAAGAATGGACAAAACCAGAGAATTCGTGACAAAGCAAACCAATTAGTAGGAGATCTTGCTAACGCAGAGAAAAAGAAAGTTTATTAAAAACGTGAGAATAAGTGAAAAAATAGGACTTTACACTCGCTTAACATCGCATCATTAATTGAACATTTAAAGCACGCTTTGAATAAATAAATTGCAAATATAGGCGTTAATTTCCTTATTCAGTTTCCTATAATTCGCTACCCTGAAACCGCCTGACATACGAAACAAGTTGGTTTCTAAAGCACTAATTGAGCCGAAGCAAAAAACGCTTCCAATGAGTGTTATCAAAACGGGTCAAAGCCAAGGTTTATGGTGCCTTCTACTCGCAGTATTGCTCGTGCTAAAAGTCTTCAACCTTTATGAAACAGCGAAAACATTGTATTACAAGCACGACTTTGAACAGGTACTAAAAGCCAAAGCTTACCCAGAAATAAAACGTTCCGATGACGGAAAAACGGTAGTGACAATTAACAACCATGAATGCATTTATCACAAAGATCAGCTTCTACTTCAATGCCCATAAACTCAAAGTATTGATAGCATTAGTCGTGTTCAACGGTATTCTCTTGTTCACTGCACACCAGTCAAAAGTTCAACTGTTTGGCAAGGTAGAAGCGATGCAATATAGGTGGACGACCTATACCGAACTCTACAAAGATCACATTGAAACTCGGAATCATTACTCACCGATCGGTGGTGCCGTGACAGACTTTCAAGCGCTTGACTATCAATAATATGAATATTCAAAGTCTAATGGAAACGAATACATTGTATTGAGCTACGAAAAGCCGGTGACCATGCGCCACTATCGTATCTACTATCTAGATGAACAATGCAGTTTGCTCTTTTTTGGCAGAGCGGAGCGAACCCTAAAAAACATGGGATTTAGATGCTTATGCTAAGACGATTGTAGTCGCAGTTAGAGCATAAAAACCGAGCTGAATAGTTTCAGCCCGGTTTTCTTTTATTTCGAAATAACGGGAAAGTGTTTATTAAGAAACGCCATCACGTGCGGAACATACTTCTGAGAATCAAATATCGGCGCACTATGCCCCACTCCTTCTTCAATCCACAACTGGTTCTCAATGTTATTCTCATCCAATTTAGCTTTGAGTAGTTCGCTTTGTGGCAAAGGAACACGCTTATCTATCGTTCCATGTAACTGGATAAACGGCGGCGTTTTGTCGTTAACATAGGTCGTTGATGATGCCTGCTTGGCGATTTCAGGAATGTCACTTGGCGTGTCACCTAAAAAGCGAGACACCGATGATTTCTTACTCGCACTCTTTCCCCCCTTACTGCCTAGCGCTAACAAATCAGTGGGACCAAAAAAACTCACAACCGCTTCCACCTGATATTTGGGCTTCACATAAAATGAGATGTCGCCGTACGCATTCGTCGTTCCAATCAAGCCCGCTAAGTGCCCACCCGCAGAGCGCCCCATCATCACTACGTTATCTGCCGCAATATGGTATTGCTTCGCATGATCATGAAGGAAGTTAATAGCATCATTGATGTCTTGTAATGGCGCCGGAAATATAGCCTCGCCGCTCAAACGGTAATCGACTGAAGCAAGCGCATAACCTTTCTCGATGACTGATTGCAATAATAGTGAGTTCTTAGTAGGTATCGCATCCTTGCTCCCGCGCTTCCAAGCACCACCATGAACCCAAACCAAAAGTGGATAAGGTTGCTCACTGTGCACTTTCGGTTTGTAGAGATCGAGTTTAATCTCGCGACCTTCAACCGTTTTAAATACAATATCCTTGTCAACGACAGCACTTTCTAAGATGTTCGCCTGTACATTTACCGTCAACATGCTCAGTGAAATTACACTAAGTAAAGTCATGATTTTCTTCATTGATTTTAAGTCCACCATTAGAACGATGCTTCTGCAGCAACCCAGTATCGACGACCATCTTCAACATAGCCATATTCATCGTATGTTGTTTCCGCATCGAACAGGTTGTAGATACCTGCCATCAGCTTCAATTGGCGATTGATTTTCCAATTCCCACCAAAGTCTACATAAGTAATTAACGGTGCAGGGGTATTACGTGAATCCACAGTAATTGGGTCGGATTCTTCGCTGCGATAAGACACACGAACCCACGAGTTAATATTGTCACGAATCGCCCAATCTGCATTCAGCGCAACTAAATGCTCTGGAGCTTGTGTTAACGGCTGACCTTTATCTTCACCTGACTTTTTCTCACTATAGGTATAAGTGTAAGTGGCACCGACATTGATCGTTTCAGTAATGCCTTTGTTAATCGAGCCTTCCGCACCATACGTGATAGCATCTTCAATATTTACATACGTTGAATCACATGCGCGCCCAGTACAGCTTGGATCGAGGTTAATCGTGTCGATCTTGTCTTTAAAATCGTTGTAAAACACCGTCAAACTGGAGTTCAAATCATTCACTCCGGAGTAATACATGCCTAACTCAGTGTTGACGGAAGATTCAGGTTTCAAGTCTGCATTGCCATAAACTTCACATTTACCGTTACAGCTTTCTTGCACCCAATCTTCCTCCATTTCCGTCAAATTTGGTGCGCGATACCCCGTTGAAACACCACCTTTCATTGTCCATTCTGGATTAAGAGTCCAAACACCGAACACGCGCGGACTAAAGTGTGAGTTAAACTGCTCGTTGTCGTCGTATCGTAGACCCAATGTGAGCGCAAAGTTGTCTGTCAGGTACCATTCATCTTCGGCAAATACCGACCATTGCGAGTTCTTAAAAACAAAATCACCGTTATCCAGTTCTTCACTTTCAAATGCAGCACCGATTGAAATGTAATGCATACCAAATGCCTTGGACCATTGAGTATTGGCATTGATGTTTTGCACTTCTAAACCACGCCCTACATTTTCAACCGTTTCAGTGCTGATGTATGAAGAACCAGTTACAGATTCATAGTTAGCATCATGTGCAATACCAACCGATTGACGGTTATTGTTGGTCGCAGAGGTCTTAGTCCGAGACTTCCCTTGCGTGTTCGCTCGCTCTTGATCGTGATGAGTGTAATCAAGGGTGAATGTATCTTCTTCCGTTGGAGTGAAATAAACAGATGCACGATAGTTCTCAAGCGTTTTACCGCCGTTTGCATAAAGTATTTCGTCTTCAATACGCTCTTGATACATCCCTGAAATCGCAGTGCTCACCAAGCCATCAATCAAAGGACCTGCGAGGTACATTTCGCCTTGATAGAAATTGCCTGACTTACTGTTTTCTTGTAGCGTTGCTTCCGCGCGGAGACTACCTGTCCATTCTGGAAAATCTTTGCGTGTAATAATGTTGATCACACCACCGATGGCATCTGAGCCATACAAAGTCGACATTGGACCACGCACTACCTCAATACGCTCAATCGAATTTAGCGGTGGTAACCAATCCTGCTCAAAGCCTCCCCCGCTACTAACCTGCGTTTCACGACCAGATTGCTTACGTCCGTCAACGAGAATTGCGGTGTAATCTGAAGGCATGCCACGCAAGGAGATCTCTTGGCGAGAACCGCCACCAGTGATAACAACACCCGGTATGTCTTTCAGAGCATCGGTTAGATCTTTATAAGAACGGTTTTCGATTTGCGCGCGGTCAATCACACTAATCGACGCAGGAGCTTCCAACGTAGATTGCTCATACCCAGAAGCCGTCACCACCATGGTTTCCATGATGGTGTGATCTTCAGTTATTTGAGAATCAGCAAAAGAAACAAGAGGGAGTGCCACTGAAATACCTGCGGTAACGTTTACCGCAGTGCGACAATTAAAAGGGATATTCTTGAGCATGTTTGATAACTAATTTTATTTACAACTGATAATTGTTATCAATTAAACTCTCATTACCCTATGCTTTCAATCAATACAGTATGCACGACATCGAATCTTACTATGCAGGATCTGCAACGTTGATTCACAATACTCAATCAAGCATTTATGCATGCATTTCGTTATCTTCGAACAACTCGTTGAATAACTCACGGATCCAAATACACATTGGGTCATCATGAAAACGCTTATGCCAATACAAATACACTTGTGAGAAATCCAAACGCAGTGGTTCTGGCACTTCGCGTGTAATTAGGCGTTCATCCTGACAAGCCGCTTCGGCGAATGGCGTCGGTAAATGAAAGATAATGTCCGTCTCCGCCGCAATACTCGGCGCTGATGTGAAGTTAGTAAGTTGTACTGGCGCCGACAAACGCTGCTTTTTATCTGCTAAGCCTAACTCAATGAACTTGTGCTCAAATGACAACGTTTTCTCTCCTTGTAGAGAGATTTGACCAAAATGGTAATCACGCAACTTCTCTGCCGTTAAGGCTTCATTGGCAAGTGGATGGTTTCTGCTCATTAATAAACGGAAGTCTCGTTTAGCCACGACCTTACGATAAATATTTTGTTCCGATGTCGGCGGCTCGTGGGAAGAAAGCGAGAAATGCACATCTCCAGACACCAGTTCCTCAAAATGGCGTTTCGGCGTTGTGTCGATACTGACCACAAGATTTGGCGCTCGTTCACGAATGGCAGCAACAAGCTTGGGCATCATAGTGTTGACCTGCGGCTGTAAACCATAGAATCGAACGGTACCTTCCACCTTCTCTGGTTCGAATGAATTCTTATGCGACAACTTTTCAAGACTAATAATCAACGCAGATATGTCTAACTTGATCGCTTCTGCCTTTGGGGTAAGTTCATAGCCAAAACTCGTACGTACCAATAACTCATCATCAAAAAACACTCGCATCTTTTGCAGTGCTCGACTTACTGAAGACTGACTCGTATTGAGCAGCAAAGCAGTATTCGATACGTGCTTTTCTTCGAGAAGGTATTTAAGAATGTAGAGAGACGTTACGTCAATTTGAGGAATTTGCATAAGCGAAATCTGGCAGCGAAAAGTGAAATTGTAGAGCCAGATTATATGATCGATGTTGTCATGAGTAACAACTTTTCACCAGTTTCAATGATGAATAGAGACTTCCCGCCCCCCGAATAATGGTGCGGGTTCAAACACCTAAAGACAAAAAAGCCCCAAACTAAAGGGGCTTTGAGTTACCTAATCTTCCACTTGATTAAACGCGGAACTGACTGACTTGCTTGTCTAACTGTTGCGTCTGTTCTGACAGCATAGACAGTGACTGTTGCGCTTGGCTCACCACATCAACAATCGACGTGCTACTGTCCGCGATACCTTGAACGTTGCTGTTCACTTCATCACTCACTGAGCTTTGTTGACCTGCTGCTGTCGCAATGTGCGTGTTCATCTCGTTCATACGTGCGATCGCGTTAAGGATTTCAGCCAAAGATTCTGTCGCCAAACCTGCCGATTGAATGGTGTCTTCGCTGCTGGTTTTACTGCCCTGCATCACTTCCACCGCCTGAGCAGCGCCTGCTTGCAGCTTCTCAATCATCGATTGAATCTCACCCGTGCTCTTTTGAGTACGGCTGGCTAAGGAACGAACTTCATCTGCCACAACAGCAAAACCACGACCTTGCTCACCAGCACGCGCCGCTTCAATCGCCGCGTTCAATGCCAACAAGTTGGTCTGTTCTGCAATGCCACGGATAACGTCCAATACTGAAGCAATGTTGCTTACGTCATTATCTAGTGTATTGATAACTTGGCTTGCACTTTCAATCTCACCTGCAAGATCACGAATCGCTGCGACTGTTTGCTCCAAAATCACATTGGTATTCGACAACTCTTCGTTCGCTGTTTGGCTTGCCAAAGCGGCTTCTGTTGCGCTGTCGCTCACGTTGCGACTGGTCACTTGCATTTCATGAACTGCTGCGGCAACAGCTTCGCTATCACGTTGTTGGTGAACCGTTGAATCTGCAATAGTTGAGGTCAACGAATTCAGGTTGTTCATTTCTTGACGCAGTGTGTTTGCGCTTTCGACGACTTGTGACACTGTCGCTTGAATTTTAGTCACGAACTGGTTGAAGCCACTGGCAAGTTGACCAATTTCATCTTGCGAGTTGATGCTAATACGTTGGCTCAAATCCCCTTCACCAGACGCAATTTGCACCATTGCTTCTTTGATGTCGTTGATTGGCTTCACTACCGTTTTAAGTAACAAAACCACCATACCAAGCGCAGCAATAATTACGATTGCGATGCCTGCTTCAAGAATAAGCTCTGCACGAAGTGCCGCTGCTGCGATATCCGTTTTTAGCGTCTTTTGTTTCGCTTCAATCGCATCTTTCACCACATTTAGTTGCTCACGTACCGCACCAAATTGGTGTTCAAATTCCGCTTTGTTTGACTCGTAATAACTTACCCACTGCGGTTGTGGCTTGCTGATCATGGTTTCATAGCTTTGCAGCCATTTCTCACCTGTTGATACTAGCTTCTGCACCTCGCTACCATGACTGCGAGGCATTACCCCCGCATCGGACAGTGACATGACTTTCTTCATACGTGGCAGAGCTTTGTATGCGTTGTCTTTGTATTCAAATAGATGGTGATCAATTTCCGCTTGAGACTGCGCCAGAGCTAAACCTTGAATCGCTGACGTCGCTTGATAAAGGTCGCGATACGCATCTTCAATGGTAAAAAGGCTTGGGGTAACCTGCTCGTTAAGCGTGTCGCTAAGCTCGGTTTGTTTCCACATCGTGAGAACATTCAATACTGAGCTTAAAGTCAGTAATACAATCATCAAAGATAGAGGGAGAACTATCTTTTGCTTGATAGAGAGGTTGCTGAACATGAATAGATACCTTTTGTTATATTGTTCAAATCGCGCCCAATTATAACAAAGAGACAGCACAAGTAATTTCATATACAGTGCAACGTATTATAATAATTTTTATCTTTACGACTAATGTTTTAGATTCAACAAATAACTGATTTATTGGACGATTTTTCTAGGAAGGAAAATCACGAAATTATAGTTGATGTATCAGCTGATGCTCGATAAGTGCTCCTGCTGTGATTAAAGCACAAAGAAAACAGCCTCAATATGGCTATTGAGGCTGTTGGGAAGTTGGGTTCCGAATGACTTTAAATTACGCCTTCTTTACAAACTGCGCCGTCACCATCATCTCGCCAGCGCCATCAACTTTACAATCTAACTGATGATCTTTGCCATCTTTGATACGACGAATCACCGCTTTGGTGCCGATCTTAAGTACCAACGAACTGCCTTTTACTTTTAAGTCTTTCGCTAACGTGACCTTATCTCCTTCTTGCAGCAAGGTGCCGTTGGCATCTTTCACGTTTACGGCATCTTCGTCTGCCGCCTGAGTCGGGTTCCACTCATAGGCACACTCTGGGCAAACAAGATGGTCTTGGTCTGGGTAAACGTATTCTGAGTTACAGTTTGGGCAAGGAGGTAGAGACATAAGTAATTACGAGCTAATGAATTTGCCGTTATGGTAAAGGGTATTGCTCACCTTATCGAGTAGATTTGGCGACTTTTGAAGCACTTATTTAATTCAATCACATTCCAACTTAGCCAACTGCTTCAGCGTGTAGGTAACGTAATACGGCTTGATCTCTCGTATATACCGATATTTATCGTGATACCAACATACTCTATGAACCAAACCAATTAACATCACTTCATAGAGAGATAACCCAATATTTTGACCAAACATAGCGCTCAGATAAGTTTGATAAAAGTGCTCAAGTTCTGACGCATCCGTTTTTATTCTTTGTCCTATCTTGGTTCGGTCGGGCACTAACCACCAAAGAAAGCTGCCAATATCGACAAGAGGATTACCAACGTGCGCTTCTCCCCAGTCAAACCAGCGAACCTTACCCCCCTCATCGACCAACACATTTTTGGCATGAGCGTCACCATGACATAAACATTTGGGAATATTAAGAGCCTTAACTTTCATGGTTACACGCTCAATGTCGGGTAACTTAGCGATGACTGCATCTAAGACGTCTTGCGGAACTTCCCAATAATCCGTGTGTTCCGGTTCTGTTATTATGTTTTCAAACTGACCAAAGCTAACCTGACGCTCGGGAAATTCAGAGGAAAGCGAGTTTAACGGTTGTTGATGAATACTCGCCAATTTCTCAATCGCTACTCGCCAGTGTTGAGTATTCTCTGACAACAACAGTTCTGCTCCACCATCTTCGACCAAAAGCCAGCCCTGCTTATTCTCGATACCCCGAACCTGAATGGTTGCGTCTCCCAATAACTGAGCACATGCCTTCGTTTTCCAAGGTTCGAGTTGATGAAGTTTATCCTGCTTAAAATAAGCGGTAATTTTAGGAGCCGTCACTTTTACGAGTTTCGCGACTTCATGTTCCCAAAGGAGCTCTGTATGCAGCTTGTCTGACTGGTTGAGATTCAGGGACTGGCTTATCCATAAACATTCATCGCTTTGCATTTCATCTATCCTTCTCAACTTTACGTTTTTTCACAAAGCAGTCTAAAAAAGCTTTTTCTGTCGTAACTCATTGCATAATATTAAAAAACTAGAGTCAATACTCTGGATTTACTGTAGTAGAGGATGATTGCTAGCTTTTCGCTTCTTCCAACTTACACAGGTTGGTCATTTACTCCATGACTTTGTCGACCGAGAAGCTTGGGAACTCTTGTCCTGGAGGAAACGCTTTAAATGACTTCAACATCTAAGCGACTTTCTGCTAAGCTGGATTATCTGGCCTCTTCTTCTGCGTTTAGGTGATAAGGGTTACCCATGAACTCATCAAAACCATGATGGCCGGCAACATATCATCTTTGTTGCGCAGTAATTTTTACCCAACTGGGCCGTTGCATGCCCCATATCTTTAAAAGCTGTCGCCATGGTGATGTCTTGCATCTGAATGTCTTGCGCCGCTGAGTTATTAATTCCAATTTCACCTATTTCAGTTAAACACGGAGCCAATGATATCCCGAAAACAGATAAGCGTTATTCGAGCAACTTAACTAGAATCCTTGTTAACTGGTGGACGGATTTACAAATCATTAGACGTAAAGTTAGCTTTAAAGGTAAATGCATACGGTGTATCGCCGTTTTCACAAAGGTACTGTAGACGAGCTAAAGCCTCCTCTGCTGTTGGGATATGATTATCCTCAATCCACCAAAGCACATAAGTATCTTCGACTAAACGATGGAACCATTCACTCTTACGACGCATGAAATCACGATGATGGGTTCGGAACATAAAATTCTTCAGCGCATCCACGTTATCCCACACCGACATATTGACAATCATATTTGGGTCATCAAATAGCTTAATGTTGGTGGCATCGCCGGATTCGTCTTTTAGGCGCCAAATGAACCCATCACTTTGTTCTGCAATGCCATTCACCAAATCGAGATTATCAACAAAGCCCTTTATCTCCGGTGCATCGAGTGGGTACTTCGCTAAAGCAATATTCAATTGAGCAAGCTTCATTTCTCCCTCCTGAGCATCTTTATGAAAACAACCGCTGGCTTTCTTTTCGCTCTCTTCTTCCCATTAGAGTTATTTCTATCTTTCTTGTAATTCCGAATTTATAGGATTGTGTGGTTGTTAGTCTCACTTCGGTGTACCACCCCTTCCAATTCAACTAGCTTTTCAATACCTTTTAACACATTGAGATAAGCAATACGTTTCTGATCAAATTGAATCATTCAAAAGCGTGACATACGGCAAAGGTGGAACTGTTCTCGAGCGAATTCGAAAACAAGTTGATATCTGGTTAAGGACTTAATATTTATGGATGAACTGATTGCTCAATATACTGGAGCAGATGAAGACTCTCGACTTACCCGTCAGAACATTACGAAGATAGAGTTTGATACCACAATGCACCTACTCGCCCCCTATTTAAAGTCAGGTGCCAATGTATGTGAGCTTGGAGCAGCAACAGGTCGCTATTCTCTTAGCTTCGCAAAGATGGGTTGTAACGTGACCTCGGTAGAACTGGTTCCAGACCAAGTAGATATCTTGAAAAAGAATGCGGAAAGAAAGGACTTACCCATAGATATCCATCTAGGCAGTGCTTGTCACGTCCCTTTCATTGAATCCGGTTCACAAGACCTTTGCGTAATACTTGGTCCTCTGTATCACTTGAAAACCAAGAGTGAACGCGATCAAGCAATAAGTGAAGCAAAGCGCATCCTAAAACCAAATGGAATCTTAGCGGTAGCGTATATTTCTAGATTCTTCGTCGCAGGACTATTCGCACAAAAGTTTCCTCAACTCGTAACTCCATCGACTTTATCTGAGCTTTATACAAATGGCACAGTCACAGCCTCTGAGGCAGATCGTTTTTTCAAAGTTGGCTACTTTGCCTCTCCTGAAGAAATTGAGCATTTGTTGCGCTCACATACTTTCAACATTCTCGACCATGCCGCTACCGATGGGTTTGGTCGCTATATCTCGGAAGGCATTAATAGCTTTACGCCTTCGCAATATCAAACATGGTTGGAATACCACTTAAATACATGCCGACAAAGTAGCTTATTAGGCTCAAGCAATCATGGACTCGTCGTTGCTAAGAAAACGATATAGATAGTATTAGAAGAGTCAAAACGTATGGCACGAAAGATGTCGTATTTTGATTTGTCGTCAAAGAGAGCTGGGAGTACGAGACTCACTTCTCTTTAGAAAATAAAAAGGAAAAACAAAATGCAATGCCCAAAATGCAATTCTGACTTTGAACAACTTCAAACTCCGCTAGGTGATGTCGAACGCTGCACTGAATGTAAAGGCTTATGGATTGATGCCTACGAAGTGGAAGCGATGAAGCCGTTAGCTGATGTGATTGATTCAGGTGACGAAGAAATCGGAAAAGCCTTCAATGCGATTGATCGTATCGATTGCCCGGTATGCCCAAACAATCAACTGCTTCGATTGGTCGATCCAAAACAGCCTCATATCTGGTTTGAAAGCTGTCCTACGTGTAAAGGCCGCTTCTACGACGCCGGTGAATTTAAAGACCTAGCGACACTCGACCTATCTGATTTTTTCAAGAAATTTGGCTTGATTGAGCGCGTGTAATTAATAACATTGAACTCCAAAGGAATGGTGTTAATACATGGATGTTAAAATTCAGCTAACACAGAGAAGAGCTCAAAAAAGATTGGGAAAAGCGTGCGAAGGCGTAAGGCGTCTTGAGAACACTTCCTGAGTGGTTTGGCCGCGAAGACGCTGATGGAGTATGTCGCTGAGATCGACGCCTTAGATACTTATACAGCTTGGGATGGCGATAACCTGGTTGGTTTTTTCTCAGTGAACTACCACAACCCTACTCAGCAGAGCTAGAGAGACAAGTAGAATCAAAGATTCAAGATCAATAAACTGTGTTAAGTTGTACTAATTCATACCTGATCTGACAGTTACCCGCTTAGTTCATCTAAATATAGATTCCTCACTCTCTATCTTTAAATGAACTAACGAATCATTTGTACCGCCACAGACTTAGCTTACCCACTATTACTCGTACTCGTTTTTTTCTCTAACAAATGCTGTGCATCGCAAAAATAATTCAACCCTGACCAAACTTTCTTACAACCTACTAGATAGACTTGATTCTTAGCCCGTGTTACCGCCACATTTAGGATATTTGGTTTACCTGAGGCCCATGATGCCGATCCTTTAGTCGCTTCTGAAACACCTAAGATAAAAATGACACTTTTCTCTTCTTTTCCTTGAAACGTGTGAACCGTACCAACTCGGCCAGATAACCATGACAAAACAACAGATTTAGTCACTCCTCGTTCGACCAATATCCGCAAAATATCTTCCTTTACACCATCCTTAACTTTTCTAAACGGGGAGATTACGTAAATGTCTGGAAGTGTGTTTTCACGTACGTAATGAGTATAAATCATATTCGCTACATGCTCCCCTTGAAGTGGGACGTAGTGCTTACCATCAACGTCTCCAGAAATATCAAACCATTGACTATATCCCCAAGTAGAGTGAGGTTTCGCAGCTGGCTTCTCATCACCATGAAACATTTTATCGTTATATGCAATTTTGTTCGAAATACTGAACATTGGCTCGTCACAACGACGATGCACTCGCAAAGGACTTCCTAGCCATTCGTTGTCAGAAATTTCATATGTGCCATAAGGATTCACTCTATCAGCCAATTTTTGAACCGAAGTTAACGTCGGAGACCACGTCATCCATTCATCACCTTCAAACTGCTCTTGAGCAAATCCCTCCACAAATTCAGGAGGAATAGTAAACACAGGCTCAATTTGCAGTGGATCCCCTACAACAACTGCACGTTTGGCTCTTAGTAATGCACCAACAGCTTGTTGCGGGGAGGCTTGGCCAGCTTCATCAATAAACAACCAGCCAATTTCATTACTATCAAAAGAAGAGAACTGCCTAGCGACAGAAGCAAATGTCGACGACACAACAGGAATAAACATAAACAGCCACTGCCAAAAAACCTTCGCAGCATCTCGGTCAGAAAGCGCATTTCCCAGCGCCTTTGGCATATGGAAAAGTACATTACTACCAAACTTATATTTATCATTTGCTGACACCAACCAAGCCTGATGAAGCTCCAATGCTTGTACTGTAAGGTTGGCCCTTTTTGCATTCAGTTCTTTACAATGTTTAAAAGCTTTACGTTGTATATCATCGTGCTCAAGATCTGCGGAACCATCATCAAAATAGGCATCTTTATATCGCTCAGCAATGTCGGAACTAGCCTGAATATCCCTGTCTAAATCCTTACTAAACTGCGCTACTTTTCTTTTATGAAGTGCATACTTGTCAGAAAAATTTTCTAAACGTAATGACATCCTCTTTAATCGCGAACGCCTTTTCCAAAATGATGGGAATATCAGGAACCATACAGGCAGTAGGTTACTTTTAAGCTTAGTGACAAAACTCTTTAACCTTAAACAGCGCATCTCCAAGCAATCCAATTTACGTTGATAGTCAACCAATTGATTTTTCTTGGTCTCGATCAAACTCAAGATTTCAAGTTCATCAATACAATGTTGCAACGCACGTTCAGCCTGATTAAAGCTTCTTTGCGCAGCTTTAAAATCTGTCGTTTTATCCCGAGAGTCATGAGAAAGTTGTTTTATTGCATCCAACAGTTTTTGATACTCTTCAGCACCAGGCTCAGCCTTCATGTCCTTATTAGCTTTGAAAAATAGCTTTTCATTGACTACTTTTCGGTTTGTTTGATTACCAATTGCCGCAGCCATTAACCCCCAACAGTCATCCTCCTTAGAAAGTGGAAGTAAGATTGGTTGTTGATTGCTCGGGACATCAAATTTATGTTCAGCAGCAAGCTTTTGAGCGGCTTTTTTAAAATACTCTGCGTTCTGATATTGACTTCCCAACGACTTTATTTGAGGTAACTCTTTGGTAATATTTTCAACAGCCGTGTTATTACTTGAAACAACTACCATCTCAAAACCACAGAGGGCTGGGTTCAATTTCGGTATATTTACAGTTCGGTCATCAATTTTAACTTTAATACACTCAGTAACAGACTCTTCAATGGTGGAGAAGCTGGCCAAGACTCTTGCCCTATCAACTAAATTATTAGCAATGATATCTCTGAGCATAGTGGTTTTGCCCGTACCCGGAGGACCATTGACAGAATAAACACCTTGAACTTCTAGATCTCGAAACAAAGTATTAATAGCAAATTGTTGCATCAGACTCATGTAATGATTGTCATCACCAGGCCATCGACCTGCTGGTGTCATGCCAACAGCCAAGTTTTGTCTTATCAGTTTCTGGCCTGCAACGCTTAACAGGTCGTCGTACTTATTCTCATCAGTACCAATATAACGAGCAAGACAAGACTGTGGTGATAACTTACCCTCTTGTACATGCTTAATCGCTAATTCTAGATCACGGATATAAAAGCTATTTAAAATAGAGATAGATTGGGTCGAGCTTGAAGCCTCGCTCCTCGTATTTCCGCTAGTATCTTCTTCTACTCTGTTGAATCGCTCACCTAATCGCTTTTCAAAATCAGAAAAATCTGGCAACCCTTTAGAGGAAAAATCGGGAAGCTCTGGAATAACTTGCCCCTTAAGATACTTTTTTTCATTAAGCTCTACGATTATGAAAGGTATGTATTGTTCTGAGGATGGCTGGAATTGAACTAGGTCGTTAAAAGCATTGAAAAACTCAAACAACTCATAGGCAGTGAAAACTTGAGGGTATTGATGCTCTTCTTTCAAGTTCGACGCAACTAAACAGATCTCCCCAAAACGCTTGTTTAATTTTTCACAATCCTTGTCAAAATCTCTTAGTTTAATCGAAGCTAGAGAGTGATTCTGGAGCTTACCTATAGCCCAGGGAGCCGTTGAAATCTCAGTCTTGTCGAGCAAAATTTGACCCGTTTCACTTACATGTAAAATGATCGAGCACGTATAGCCCGAATCCTGCTTCTGTTCGGACATTTCAGGGTATTGTTCTTCAAATTTTGGAAAGTATCGCTTCCCAGCTTCAAAGATTTCAGAACGATGGAATAAGCCAATGTAAACTTTATAAGTGTAATGCTTATTTACCGTGTATTTCTTCCCCGCTCGGCGAATTTGATTGCGATTAATCCAAGGTAGGCAGCCTGGATTAAGCGCTATCTCTTCAAAATCGTAATGGATGCTACCACTTCCTATTTGACTAATATCACCTAAGTCTGCCGAATTAAAAAACTCAATTTTGTGCCAATAATCTAATATCTGCAGCGCCAACTTGTTATTAATAGACATGATAAACCCTTCTGTTTAATGCTTTACGCGCTATTGATTATTTTTATAATTCTCAGCCTGCTCTAGCACGCCTTTGTAAACATCATCATTTGCGATTGGTGGGAAGCCGTATTTATGTAGAAGCAGAATCAAATCCACTTTTAGCTTGGCTTTAATATCATCCCGCCCTGCCCAATCTGGGTACTGGGC
Source organism: Vibrio sp. M260121 (assembly GCF_036533715.1). Classification (NCBI taxonomy): domain Bacteria; kingdom Pseudomonadati; phylum Pseudomonadota; class Gammaproteobacteria; order Vibrionales; family Vibrionaceae; genus Vibrio; species Vibrio sp. M260121. Next base: position 53,620 of record NZ_JATABF010000004.1, read on the forward strand.
GACGTCATCGACAATCACTTTCATCTCTTTGGCGAGCTCTAGCATCTTGTCGTCTTCGTATTCAAATTCATACTTGGTGCGCATGTGCTCCAAGATATCGAGGAACGCTTTCTCTTCCATATCGATACCGAGGTCTTCGAACGAGGTGAGCTCAGTTACCATCTCGCTCATTAGAGACGTCATCTCTTTAATGATGCCGTCAAACATCTCATCCACGAATGGCTCGAACTCCTCACCCCGTAACTCGTTACCTTCACGGCGTTCGTTGTATTGCTCCACCAGCGATTGTAAGCGCTTCGAAAAATCGACACCTTTGAGCTGGTTTACCTTTTTAAAGTCACTAATGGCTTTGCCTAGCAGCTTTTGTAGCAACTGAATTTTGGTATGAGGCAGTTTAAGCTTTAGAACACGTTCCATGTACTCGTCATCGAAGATATCGATGGATTCGGCTTGCTCTTCACCGATAGTGAAAATTTCTTCTACGCCTTCAGCACGGAGCGCTTCTGCCACTAATTCGCGAACATGCTTGTTCATTTGTGCCGTGTCTGGCGCATCACCTTTGGTCAGCTTGTAAATGATTGACCGAACAGCAATGTAGAAATGAATCAAATCACGCTCTTGCTTAGAAAGCGACTCACTACCACAACATACGTCATAAGCCGCTTTTAAACGCTTCACTAAGCCCATGAAGCGGTGTTCATTCTTCTTGTTCACCAAGACAAACTCGGCAGCAAGATTTAAGCACTCAAGCTGCAATCTAGGTTCGCCACTAAAGTATCCGGAACGGTCAAAGTTATGGAACATCTTACCCAGCAGGTCGAGGTGATTCTTAACCTCTACTACCGAGAGTTGCACATCCTCAAAGTTGCTTTCATCGGCCTTTGAGTACATCGCAAGCGCTTGGTTCATCCGAGACTTAATGCCGATATAGTCAACGACCAAACCTTTGTCTTTACCTTCAAACTTACGGTTTACACGTGAGATAGTTTGAATCAGGTTGTGCTTTTGTAATGGTTTATCGATGTAGATGGTGTCGAGCTCTGGTACATCAAAACCCGTTAGCCACATATCCACGACTATCGCGATCTTAAAGTTAGATTTCGGACTCTTAAACTGAGCATCTAGCGACTTGCGGTAATCTTTGGTTCCAAGCAACTTGTAAAGCTCGTCTTCATCGTTACTGCCACGAGTCATCACCATTTGCACCATGGCTAAAGGCAGGATCTCTTTAGCTTCTTGTTCAGTTAAGGTTTCACCTTCTAGGCACTTTTTAATTTCAAACCACTCAGGGCGAAGTCGCTTCACTTGTTTGTAAAAGTCGTAGGCAATTTCACGGCTTGCGCACACAAACATTGCCTTGCCTTTCACTGTCGAACCCTCAGCGACACGCTCTTCGTAATGGACAACAAAATCTCTGGCTAACGCTTCTAATCGGTCTTCATCACCTAAGATGGCATTCATATTGGCAGAAGCTTTTTTGCTCTCTTCAATTTGATGCTCACTGGCGCCTGCCTCAGCACATTCCTCATAGTATTTCTCGACTTCTTGCAGCTTACTGTTATCGAGAATCACTTTTGCAGCTCTACCCTCGTACACAATGCGTACCGTGATTTCATCATTCACAGACTCAGCCATCGTGTAGCTGTCTACAGGGTTACCGAATACATCTAAGGTGGCATCAATCGGTGTACCAGTGAAGCCAACATAGGTTGCACTAGGTAATGAATCATGAAGATACTTAGCAAAGCCATAGCTCTCTTTGACATCGACAGCAACGCCGTCTTTGTATTGCAGTGTGACCTTTTTATCGAGATTGACTTGAGAGCGGTGCGCCTCATCCGAGATACAAATGATGTTGGTACGGTCAGAAAGCACTTCAATGTCTTCAGTGAACTTGTGGATGGTCGTGAGGAACACACCACCGCTTTTTATTCCTTGTAGTTTGTCACGGAGGTCTTGTCGGCTAGTGACAGAAACCACCATCTCATCACCGATATAATCACTGGCATTACAGAACTGTTCAGAGAGCTGATCATCTAGGTCGGTACGGTCAGTAATAAGAACAATGGTTGGGCTTTCAAAATCAACGCTCTTCATTAACAAGCGAGACAAAAACTGCATGGTGTAGCTCTTACCACAACCTGTCGCCCCAAAATAAGTCCCGCCCTTACCGCTACCCCATGGCTTACGCTCTTTGTCGATGTTGTAATAAAGCTTACGAGCTGCGTAGTATTGAGGATAACGACAACACACTTTCACTTCTTTCTTCGAGGTATCAGGGAAGAAGATGAAGTTTTTCAATACGTCCAACAATCGAGTTTTATCAAAAAGGCCCGCTATCATGGTATAGAGCGAATTGATGCCTTGTTTTTCAGTGGACTCGTTACCTGTCACCTTGCGCCAAGCGTAATAGAAATCATAAGGGGCAAAGGCGTTACCCATTTTGTTGTTCACGCCATCGCTAATAATCGTCAGGGCGTTAAACACAAACAATTTAGGAATAGCGCGCTTATAGCGGATGTGGATTTGTTCCCACGCGTCATAGATGGTCGCTTGCTCTTCACGTACAGCGCTTTTGAATTCAAACAGGACTAGCGGTAAACCGTTAATGTAGAGAATGCCATCAGGGATACGTTCTTCATCGCCATTTTCAATCTTCAATTGATTTACGACTTTATAGATGTTTTGGTCTACGGGTTCGAAGTAACTAACCCGATCTTCTGCGACTTTTGGCTCAGCAGATGGTGTTTTGTCTTCCAGAAGAGGCACAAACATTAGTCGCAGAGCTTGTGCCAAGTGTTTGGTGTCTATCAGCTCAACGTAGAGGTCTTTCTTGGAGCGGTCTTCACGCTTAAGTAAAAAGCCATTAGCAAGCCAATCACAAAACGTCTTGTTGCTTTCGTATAAGTCGCTAGCAGGTAGGCGATTAAGCTGGTGGACGATTTGCTCTATCTCACCTTCGGTAATGTCGTCCGCTTGGTATTGCTTGGCAAGGTAAGTGCGTAAATCATCGACAAGCAGCACTTGCTCGTTGTCTTCACGCGCGACTTGCTCACCCACCATATGCGGATAACCTTGCTCGCCCAATAACTCAATGATAGCTTGTTCGAGTTTGGCTTCTGTAAATTTTAAGCTCATGGTTTAAGGCGCTCCCTACTACATCAAAAGGTTACAAATGGGCGGCATAGTGCTGCTTGAATAGCTTTAACATATTGCGCTTGCGTTTATAGGTGCTTGCTAGCTGTGCTACTTCACTGTAAAACTTTGCTTTCTGTTTTTCGTGTGGCTCAAGCAGCGATTCGGCTTTTCTCAACAATTCGATAGCAGAGGTATAAGCGTCATTGTTGGTTTGTTCTATATAAACAGTAACGAGCCGCAAGTAGTAAGTTAGCGTGTTATCGGGCTTTTCATCGACCACGGCATCTGCAAGCTTTAGCAACACATTGGTCGACACTTTACGTGTTGACACCCAATCACACGCTTCGCTTAACTTGTGGTTATCCATATAAAACAGCACCAAGGCATCCATCACATCAGGCTGTGAAAAATGATGGCTTGGTGGCTGATAAGCCTTCTTAAAGATGCGCTCAACACGAGTAAGAAATTCATCATCCTCGACTTGATAGTTTTGTTTAAACTTCGCTAAGCGTTGGTAACGCTGAAAACTTGGTAGTTGTTCTAACTGTCTGTTGGCTAACGTCCATGCGGAATGGATCTCACCCAGCTCGACATAAAGGCGGAACTGAGCCTCATCACAGGAGTTAAGCTCATACTGACTGGCGATCTTTCTTGCTTTTGCGAGCCAATATTCGGCTTCTAACGGCTCGTGGTTATCAATAAACACATCGACAATCTCAAGGTAATCACGGAACGTTCGCGCAATTTTTTGTTTAATCGCCACCACTTCACGCCAATCAGTGCTTTGCTCAATCAGTGGCATCGCCCATGATCGCAAGTTCCAACCGCTTTCATCCTGTGAAGCTTGCTCAATCGCTTGGCGGCATAAATTGAGGAAACAGGTATTAGTTTGCCAAAGCGATTTAAAATGCTCTTCAATGGAGGGAAACACATCAAACTCATAATGGGTTAAGCGTTCAAACATCCACTCGGCTTTCGCCTGTTCGCTCCAATTCAGTTTTGCTAAGGTAGCGGGCATGTGAGTATTAATCAGCGCTTCAATATCAAGCCGATCACCACTCGAGTCATCAATGTATTCAAGCACTTTATTCAGGCGCTGCACGACATATTGGATGAGCTTCCATTGTTGCTCCGCTTCTAAACTTTGCATCGACTCAACAATCATACTGAGTTGTTCATGTGCGGAATGGAAATAAGCGGAACTTTCGCGCCAATCCCAGATCTCCTCGCGAGGAAGAGCTTGAGTAACGAGTTTTTTTAAATCACCATACACCGCTGGCGTATTATGTATTTCAATTTTGGTCAGCAGTGCATTCCATGCGTATTCATCCTCTTCGAGGTAATCAAGCAGCATCTCTAACGTGGCCTGTTCACCGAGGCTTTGTAGATGTTTTTTGATTGTCTCTCGCTCACTCTGTTGATTCGCTAGCAGATCTTGGTCTTGCAGAATCATGGCAAGCGCGACGGCATGCTTACACACGTTTTGATACTGAGCAGCAGGGCAATCACACACCGCTGACAGTGACGTGGAGCAATCAAGGCTAACGTGATAATCATAACTGCCTCTTACTATGGCATTGGCAGTATGCTTTTCGACACTGACGTTACGTACTGCACCGCTGTGGGCGAGCTGTATCCCCTTTTGTAAGGTCGCGGTTTCACACATGGACATCAACTCAGGTAATTGAGGCCATTCTATGCCTGTCGAGAGGTGTTTATTCATACTCGTTTCCTTTACTCCACCAATGCTTTAGCTTGTTCTACTTCAGATGCCCTATTCTCTTCGTTATCTCAGGATCATCCACTTTCGCCACCTAACAATCGCTCACTTCCGTCATCTAAGAATCATCTATTTACGTCATCTCAGAACCGAGGGACGAGGTATCTGAGATCTCGCTTTTCGTTCTCCACCCCAAAAACGAGATTCCGGATAAGTTCGTTCCTCACTTTCCGGAATGACGAAATGGGTTATTCCACCAGCGTTTTGGCTTGCTCAACTTCAGGTGAATCTAGGCGTAGCTCGCCCGAGATCAGTTTTGGAAGTAGTGTGTCACGAAGTTTTTCAAGAGTCTTACTCTCTAAATTACGTACTTTTGACTGTTCGTAATACGAGGCTACTTGTTGAGAATAAAATTGCATTAACAGGTGAGGAGGCATTACTACTTCCCAATCAGCTATCGCTTTTTTATCCCCTCTTGGCATTTTGGAGCCTTTTGATGTGGTCATCATGTAATCAAAGAACTGGTCTTGATACAGCAAATTAAATATATACTCTTCCGTGCCTTCATACGTTGGTGCGAAACCCAATACATCATTAGAATAACCGCCAAGTTCGTTAGCTAACCAGATTTTCTTAAAATATGGTCGAATATTCGATACCAAAACATAACCTTTCGAGTATGCTGGGACCGTTTTTACAGTTGGCAATTTAGCTGCAATTTCAACTCCTTTTCGCCCTGCAAGCATGTTTTCAGTTGAAATATAATTATCTAAGCTAAGGGACTCAACATCTATCCGCTCTTTGCCATACCTTGCAATATCACTAAGTACACCACGACTCCACCCCTTAGGCACCCAACCCAACTCACTCTCTTCAAATTCACTTGGGAAGAGCTGACGAACATCATCAGGCAGCGGCTTAAAGTCAGCACTTTCACGCACGGCTTTACGGCGCTCAACTCGGGATTCAAATACTTCAGGAATGTCGACTTTTTTACCAGAAGAGATGGCATCAAGGGCGTTATCAATCACTGGGTCAAAATCAACAAACCATGATTTAAACAGCGTTTGTGCCATTTGTTCTAGGGTTTGGTTGATTTGGTTGTTAATAGAGATTTTCTCATCCAAATTTTTTAAGACCTCTACAATCTGTCGTTGTAGGGGTATAGGTGGCAGGTTTAGTTCAAACTTGAGGCAATCACCAACCCGAATATGACTAACTACAGAACCTGATCCTTCATGCATTAAAAATTGATGTTGCAGATCTGGAGAAAGAAATGAATAGAGCAAAAAATGAGGATCTAACACTTCGCTTTTCGAACGATATTGCATAATCCTTTGCCCAAGAAAAAGGTTCTCATCAGAATCAACGATTCCAACTTCTCCTAAAGGCGCTTCACGAGTTAACAGCACATCACCTGACTTGACGGAAGCTCTGCGTGTCCACTTGATGAACGTATCTTCATTTACATATCGACAGTTTTCAGTAGATACCCTCCCATTACGTATGTTAGGAGTTCGAATCATTTTGTATGGTGTCGGACTTTCAGATACAGGAGCTGTCTTATTTACACAATCGACGATTAGTTCACAGACATCTGAAACTAAAACTCTTTTCCACTCATTCCCCATAACCCAAAACCTCCAAGTTGCTGCGAATCGCTTTGTCTAACTCTTCGGCTTGGTTCATTTGGCTATATAGGGTTTGAGATAGCTCACGCATCTTAGTTTCAAACGGAATGCCGTCGTCTTCTACTTCAGCAGCGCCTACATAACGCCCCGGAGTAAGCACAAAGTCATTGGCTTTGATCTCATCAAAACTTGCTTGCTTACAAAAGCCTGCAACGTCCTCGTACTTTTCTAGCTTACTATCGCCACGTTCTACACGTGCTTTTAGCTCGGTTTCATCACTGCGCCATGCGTGGTAGGTATCTGCAATTAGCGCAATGTCATCTACGGTTAGCTCTTTGTGTACACGGCTAGTCATGGTGCCCATTTCACGAGCATCAATAAACAGGGTCTCTTTTTCACGCTGGCGGTAGCCTTTCGTAGTATTGGCTTGTTTGTTCTTGGTGATAAACCAAATACAAACTGGGATTTGGGTTGAGTAGAACAGCTGACCCGGCAATGCGATCATGCATTCCACTACATCGTTCTCGATAAGCTGCTGGCGGATTTCCCCTTCACCAGAAGTGTTTGAGCTCATTGAGCCGTTCGCCAAGACAAAACCAGCGGTGCCTGTTTCGCTTAACTTAGACAGCATGTGCAGAATCCAACCGTAGTTGGCATTGCCTGTTGGCGGAGTGCGGTAGCCAGAAAAGCGCGGGTCTTTGGTGAGCTCATTCTCGTCACGCCATTGGCTAATGTTAAACGGCGGGTTCGCCATAATGTAATCGGCTTTAAGGTCTTTATGCTGGTCGGCAAAGAAGGTATCGGCTGGACGCTCACCCAAGTTGCCTGATAAACCGCGAATGGCTAAGTTCATTTTCGCCAACTTATAGGTGGTCGACGTCAGTTCCTGACCGTAAATTGCGATGTCTTTGGTGCGGCCTTCATGCTGTTTTACAAACTTCAAAGACTGCACGAACATACCACCCGAACCACAAGCGGGGTCATAAATTTTGCCTTGGAACGGCTCTAGCATTTCTGTAAGTAGAGTTACCACTGACTTTGGCGTATAGAACTCACCACCGCCTTTACCTTCGGTTGCAGCAAATTTTCCAAGGAAGTATTCGTAGACTCGACCTACTAGGTCTTCTTCGCTCATATCACACTCATTAGCAAGTGTGTCGATGTTCTCGATAGTATCGATCAGTGACGCAAGCTTCTTCACTTCAAGGTCTTGGCGAGAGAAGTAGTTGTCTGGCAATGCGCCCTTCAGGCTTGGGTTGGCTTTTTCAATATTAGACAAAGCGGTATCAATGATGACGGCAATGTTGTCTTGTTTAGCGTGCTTTTTCACGTATGACCAACGAGAAGCTTCTTCGAGGTAGAAGATGTTGTCTTGTTGGTAAAACTCTTTCATTTCAACAAAGGCTTCTTGCCCATCGTCGATCATCTTTTGGCGACGCGTTTCAAACTTGTCGCTGATGAATTTAAGGAATACAAGGCTCAACACCACGTGCTTGTATTCTGATGATTCAACGCTGCCGCGCAGCTGGTTGGCGGTATCCCAAAGGGTTTCTTCAAAGCCTTTCTTTTTCGCAGGGGCTTTCTTCTTTGCTGGTGATAGTTTCTTTGTTGAGGAACTGGCCATGATGATACGTACTTCTCAATAGATGAACTTGGCCCTAAAAACAGAGCCAAGATTTATTGCGAGGTATTGTATCGTAAATGCAATTTTTTGCATTGATAAGGATGAGGTTTTGCCAAGTAAATTAGGCTGTTGTTATGGCATCAACAAAGGTTGTCGGTCTACCTGAGATGAAGACCGCATTCAACGTTTGACCATCAAAGTCTATAAAGCTAAGTGCCCGATATGCGGTTATAGGGTTGATATTAAATCAATAGGTTTACCATTTAGTTTGCGGCTAATCGGCATCTGTGACAATAACCCGTTAGAGCATAGATACAGCTTTGATTTCACTACTCAACAGGGTTCAAAACTGACCTATAACGAAAAAGCCCCAGCATTTCTGCTGGGGCTTTAGAATGTGGCGGTGAGTGAGAGATTCGAACTCTCGATACGTTGCCGTATACACACTTTCCAGGCGTGCTCCTTCAGCCACTCGGACAACTCACCGAATCAAATTGTGGTTAGCATCATTGGCTAACGAGGCGCTAATTTAATGATTATGTTCCTGATGGTCAAGGCTAAACACGAAAAAAAGCGCCCTTTTGCGTTTGTTTGCTCACTATCTAGCTAAATTGCATAAAACAGGGGCAATTATGCTTCTTGATAGTAACCAGGAACGCGGAACCAGCGGCGGCACTGATCGAGGAAGTAACCGTAAAGTACACCCATACCACAAGACACAACTGCGTTACTCGCTACTGCCGTAATGATTTGGTCGGTAGACGCGCCCACGGCAAACAAAATGCCCGCGTAGACTGGAGATTGGAACAATACGTACGCCACCAAGTCAGACACGTTCTTCATAAACGAAGAAGGTGACAGTTTGTTACCTTGGCGTAATACCCAATCACGGAACATACCGTAAGGCCATGCAATCGCGATGTTTACCGGGATAGACAATGTACGTGATGCTAAAGACTGCTCAAACGTCATACCCGAAATCAAGATCTCGATAATCATCCCTGTGATAAAACAAAAAACCACCATAGCAAAAGTATCCGCTGCGGCATTGCGAATACAAAATGGTCCACGAGACTTCATTTACAACCTCTAAAATCAAATACCAATAAAAACGACATCTATAAAATCATTTACTACATTTAAAACCACATAGCAGTAAATGGCACTATTAGACCACAACATTTTCAGTTTATGATTCCGTTTTTAATTGCCAGTTGTAAATTAATAACCAACTTTAAGGTTAAAAGTAGCAGCTTTCACCAGAATCAGTAAAAACCGCCTTAAATCGACCTAAAATGAAGTTTAAAAACGTAATTTATTTACCAATAAACGACTTAGCGAGCGCAAAAACACAAAAAACCAGAGGAATATCTGGTAAGTAAATTTCAAAAAGATCAGCTTATGCTACTTGGGAGAGTAAATTCAGAGTAAACGCGAAGTTTGTAAAGTTAGGAAGATGGAAAGAAGCCAAAAGTAGTGCAGACAAACGCCCGCACCACTTTGTCGAAATGAATAGGTTACTGATCAGCGAGCAGCATAGTCAGTTTGTCGATGTCTTCTTGTTCAGGAGCGAGCGCTTTACTCAAGTACCCCTCGATGCGCTGTATAACCTTATTTAGCTCGTCTGAGACAGTTGGCTGGACACTCTCAAATATATGAGAAAGCGTTGACATTGCCTGTTCCAAGTTGTCGTCATCTAGCGCCATATAGAAGTTCAGCAGTAGTGCCTCTGCATTTTGTGGTTTCGGCTGCGCGGCACTCTTCTTATCTTGGTACTGATAAAGCAATGAAGCGTGTCGGTACAAGGCATCATCAAGCTCAGATTCAACTATAGGTTTGGCGATAATATGGTTGGCACCCACGTCAAGCATGCGCTCTTGTGTCTCTTTGAATACATCGGCAGTACAACCGAAGATCAGTACAGAACTTGCTGGCGTATCCATAGAGCGAATCACGGCAATGGCACCCACTCCATCGAGCACTGGCATGTGGTTATCCATTAAGACCAAATCGAACTCTTGCTTCGTTACCTGCTCTACCGCTTGCTGCCCGTTCTCGACACAAACACACACAAAACCTTTCGACCGTAAGAAGGTCTCCATAATAATGGTGTTGGTGCGGTTATCTTCTACGATAAGAGCTCGTAATCCTTGGCAATCGAGTTTATGTGTATTGGTTGATTCCAAAACACCCGCTTCACACGGATTGAGTTCTAGTTCGACAACAAACTTGGTGCCAATGCACTCTTGGCTTTGTACTGTAATGCCTCCGCCCATGTACTCAGAAATCTGCTTCACAATCGCAAGCCCTAAGCCTGTGCCGCCAAAACGCCGAGTCGTAGAAGACTCGGCTTGTTCAAACGGTCTGAAAATGCGCTTTTGCGCGTCTGGATTGATGCCGATACCAGTATCTTTCACATTGATGGTCAGCTTGGTTTTGTCATTTTGTACATGCTCTGCCAACTCAACTTCGACAAAGCCTCGGTCTGTGAATTTCACAGCGTTGTTGAGCAAGTTAAATAACACTTGGCGCAAACGTGCTTTGTCATTGTTGTACCAACGACCTTCCGGCACATTTGAAATAATGCGGAATTGCAGACCTTTTTCAGCGCACAAGGTGTGATAAACACTGTTGATACTGCCGAGGATCGATTCAATTGGGAAAGGTGTGTTATCCAGCTCAATGTGCCCCTGCTCAATCTTCGAATAATCAAGGATCTCATTGAGCAGCGTCATCATATGATCGCCTGAGTCATACAAGGTGTTAAGATGCTTTCTTTGTTCATCCGTCAATTGGGTCTTCAACAAGATTTGGGCGGTTCCCAAGACGCCATTCATCGGTGTTCGAATTTCATGAGACAAAGTTGCGAGGAAAGCCGTTTTCGCATTGGTGGAAGCTTGGGCTTTTACTCTCTCACGCTCAAGGTAAATGGTTTTCTCGTTGAACTTGGTGATCAGATGGCCAATCTCGTCTTCGCTGTCATAGGCAATATCGATGATGCCCCCAGTTTTGGAGTCATCCACTTTCTGAGCGATACGTACGATGGGCTCAACGATGTATCGGTTTAACAGGTAGTAACCCACCAACACACACAGAAGCAAAAATGGGATGATGCCGGTCTCGACACTCATTACCTGATTAAACACTTGATCAGAGACTTTGACTTTCGCGTTGACCACGTCCATGCGCCAATCAAAACCACCAAAGTCTAACTGGCTAATGTAAATATCTTTGGTAAGTTGGAAGTTATGCTCAATAACAACTTGATCATCAGCATCACGAATTACAACGCCCAATGAGTATTGGTTAGTATGCTCACGAATGAACTGGAATAACGCTTCTAAAGATAAATCTACGGTTGCGACACCAGCAAAAACGCCATCTTTATAGTAAGGTGCTGAGGCGGTGATCATCTGTACTTGAGTGAAGGTATCGATGTACACGCCAGACCAACTGACTGATCCTGCGGGCTGGTTTACTACAGATTGGTACCAAGGCTCATTGTCGTAGCCACCGGATTCTGGATTATTGTAGGAGTGAATTTGGTCAAGACTGCCGTTTTCATTCTTATTGAAAAACAAGCTCGTGTATTGCCAGCGTTCATCTTTAAGTATCGGTTTTGGCCATAAACCACCACTCACAATGATGTCGTCACTGACTGCGAGTAATTGTGGGATGGTATCTTGAAGTGAAATACTTGGCGTTGGCGTCTGCCCTAACCCCACTAAGCTATTTAAGAGTCCAACCGAGCTCGTCAGAGGCCCTTCTATCTGTGAGGCAAGCAATTGGGTACGCAGATCCAGATTACGTTCGAGCTTTTCACGTACTGGAGGATCGACCACAAGGTACACAACAGAACCAATGGTCGCGATGAAAAAGCACAAATAAAGCGTTAGGGCGAGAATGCTTTTTTTTCTGAGTGACGAACGAATTTCCATAGATGTAGACGAATCATTCCCTAATATCGATTTATCAATAATTGATTGGTAATATGAGCGCAACCAACCAGCCCATTAACAAATGGTATTCTATTTTGAAACTACAAGACATCCTTTCTCTTCCAGAACTTGATGGAAAACTACTAAACCTAGCAAAAACTCAAGGCTTCGTAACGGCAATGGCTTCTGCGCCAAACGTGTTGAATCCTCAAGAGTGGCTGCCATTCCTATGGGGCGGTGAAGAAACAGCACCTTTCTCTGATGGTGAGCAACTAGAGCAGTACATCGATGAAATCGTTCAAATGTGGAACCAAACTCGTCCTGCTCTTCTAGAAGGTGCATGGCAATGGCCTGAAGGTTGTGAGTTGGATGATCAAGATATCGTGTCAGCAAACACGCGTGATTTCTGTGAAGGTGTCCTCCAGGGCTGGCAGTTGACTCGTGATGATTGGGAAAACTTGATGCCTGCAGATAGCGAAGACAGCGCTCTACTAGGTGGTGTTCTGCTTTCTCTCACTATGCTTTACGATCCAGAAACAACCATCGCAACACTTGCAGAGCAAGGCATGGAAGGTTTAGAGCAGTTTGAAGAGATCTTCAATGCGATGCCAATGATGCTTGGTGGTCTGACTCAACGCGGCGTCATGCTGGCAGAAGAAGAGTAAGATTCTCTGCTCTGTTGAATACACTAAATGAAAAAGCTCTCCACACCGGAGAGCTTTTTTGATCAATCGAGAATAACGTGAGGAATGTAGCGCGCCATATCTTGAGTAACTAAACTGCTGTCTTCTCGAATCGAGATCCCCGCAGCTTTATCATTGACTAACCAACTGCCAATGAGCGTATGGCTTTGGCCAAATTTGGGTAGCGAATGATATTGCTGAACGATGTTTTGACTCGATTCGTACGGCCCATGAGTTTTCACCAAACGCTGCCCATTTTTAACGATCTCTATGTTCGCACCTTCACGAGAAAACAGCGGCTTAATGACATAGTCTTTCAGACTGCTCGCTTTTGGATCGTTGGCAAAATATGCAGGCAGAAGATTAGGATGATTTGGAAAACGCTCCCAAAGCAACGGCAACAAGGCTTTGTTGGAAAGAATCGACTTCCACATCGGTTCTAACCAGTTTACGCTCGATGTTGCTAAATACTTGCTGTATTCCTCTTCGAACATGAATTCCCACGGGTAGAGTTTAAACATCCAGCGAATCGCTCGGTCATCAGCATCCACAAACTGTCCGTCTTCTGTTACACCAATATCTTCAACAAAAACAAATGCGGTTGCTAACCCTGCCTCACGTGCGCAATCTTCCAGATATTGTACTGTGCCTTTGTCTTCTTCAGTGTACTTGCAGCAACTAAAGTGCAGCGTTTGACCCGGTTGCAATTTGGCAATATCGGCAAATCGTTCAATAAGGAAGTCTTGCAGAATATTAAACTGATCCGCACTTTGGTGAATGCGACCTTTATTGACAACATCCTCTAACCACACCCACTGCCAAAAGCCAGTCTCAAACAATGACGTTGGTGTGTCTGCGTTGTTTTCTAATAACTTTGCAGGAGAGGAACCGTTGTACGCAAAGTCCATTCTCGAGTAGAGAGAAGGCTCTCTTCGCTGCCAAGAAGAAGCGACTTGTGACCACATGGCTTCAGGAATGGCACATTGAGTCAGTAATCGCTCACTTCTTACCACTTGATCCACGATTTCAAGACACATTTGATGAAGCTCCTCGGTTGGCGCTTCAATATCTTGCTCTATTTGCGAAAGGGAAAACTGATAGTAAGCACTCTCATCCCAGTAGGGTTGGTCATACATTGAATGAAAGCCAAAACCAAACTGGCGTGCCAATTCACGCCAGTTTTCTCTTTCTTGTATTTCTCGTCGAAACATCGTTGTTAACCACCACGACTCACAGACACCGCTTTACCAAATCCGCCTCGGGACATGGCGCGGCCAATCGTACCGCCGCCTCGTTTGTTTAAGTTGCTGGTTGCGACTTTGGTTGATTGGTTACGGTAAGAGCCGTAAAACTGGCCTGCACCGTTGTAATACTTCGATTTGTAGCGATACATCGGCTCGGAGTAATAGCTCTTGTTGTAACCACTCAAGCCACTCACTGCGCGGCTAAAGAAGTAGCCACCAAAATTGGGAACGTAAGAACGGTGGCGTGAACTGTAATAACAATCGTCTTCGTAGAAATCGTCTTCACACTCAAACTCGTTGTTATAGCGCGGTGCGTTTTCTTCTGCTCTCGCCATGGCTTCTTGGTAAGCAATTTCACATTGTTCACTGAACTCTGGTATATCTGATTTGCATTCATCAGCATCAGTATAAATATAACCTTCTGTTTTCGATTCATGAGTAGCGAGAAAAAAAATACCACCAAAAGCCACAAACGGAATGACCCGCCCGACTTTGAAGCTCTTATCCATCGAAGAGCGTTTTACGTTGGAACTGCGTTTCATCGCCCCTCCTAGTAAGTCATGCAAGCTGCGTTGAGTACACCGACAGAAATTGAGACGCCTGCGAGTACAATACCTGCAGGCACTTCATCATTCTCTATGCGCTCTGAGACTTTTGGCAAAAGAATGAAGCGTACAATACCGAATGCGATGATCTGCGCAAGCATGGCTACAACGCCCCACACCATAAAATCGACGATATTTACTGAGTTAGTCGCAGCACCTGCAATCGCAAGGCAGTAGCCTAGAAACGCACCGCTTAATGCAACGGCAGCAGCAGTGTTCTTTTCTTCTTTGATCAAATGCCACTCATCGTATGGAGTTAGTTTGACGTAGATGAATTTGAACGCCAGTACGAAAATAATCGACACCGAAAAATAGAGAAGAAAGTTAGGGAAACCTGCCAACAGGTCAGCAATCATATGCATTATTTGTCCTTGTTCATGTCTGTCCAAGCGAAATCATCAATTCGCTCGTCGGCAATATAAAACAGTTTGGTGTTTGGCGGCACTTGAGCGCTGAGTTCTGGGTTTAGCTCAATACCGCTGCCAAGATCGAAGGCGATCAACGTCGCTTGATGATGCTTCTTAATAAAACCAAAGATCGTCTCAACATTCGTGGTTGGTTGGTCGTCAGGGTAAATGACAGAGTACTGGGTCATACCGCGTGTTGAAGCGAGTAACTCTTGGTGCAATGCACTGGAACCAGGATCCACTGCCGCTTTAGCAAGCATCTCTGCACCAACCGCAGGAATACACTCTGCTTTCGGACAGTGCTGACTAAGTAAGCGACCCAAAGCATCATCTTTAAAATAGGCGAGCAAGTGTGCATCAGGATTCACAGAGGCACAATACAAGGCGGCAGAGAGGGTAATATCATCGGTGAGATTATCAACAATGATACAGTTGGCTCCGATGATATTGGCGTTTTTCATCTCTTGCGCGTCGGTGTAGCTGTTCACCTTGATAAAACCAATCTCACCCGGTAGTGGGTTTTCAATGTCTGAACGGCTACACAAAACGATTGGACGTTTGCCGTGCTCTTCATGTTGCAACATACGGATCAGATGCATGGTACGTGCGCCATTCCAACCCAATAATACGATATGGTTTTCCACTCTTACTCTCCGTTTCCCTAGTATGCCTGCTCGCCAATAATCAATAGCACCGCCCGCCACTCGTCCCAAAATGGCAGCAAATAAACTCAAACCACCTGGGATAATAAACAACACCACAACCCACTTACCCATATCACTTGAGGGTGATAAGTCACCATAACCAACCGTTGAAGCGGTTACCATGAGGTAGTAAATGAAGTTTGAGAAGTTATCAGTCAGAGCATGCTCTCCGGCGAGAGTCAGCAACGACCATGAGATGGCAATATATGCGCCACTAATGACGAGTAGGTTTCGGTTGCTCAATTTGAAAAGGTGAGTACTAAACCACTTTTTCAGTACTAGCCATACAGCCATAAGTGTCCGATTCCTTTCTGATTGCTATAACTAAATACTAACCTATTGATTGTAAGAAACAAAAAAACCAGCCATATTCGGCTGGTTTTTGAGATTTGTCTTAACAAACCGCAGTCTAAATAACGGAAAAATTAAGCGTTACCTTTCACCTGCATGTTCAACTGCTCAGCAAAATCTAGCATGCGGTTCAGTGGGATAAGTGACTTCACACGTAGCGCTTCATCAACGAAGATTTCGTGCTCTGCACCACCTTCATTCAATGCTTTTTCAATCGCTTTAAGACCGTTCATCGCCATCCAAGGACAGTGTGCACAGCTGCGACATGTCGCGCCCGCGCCCGCCGTTGGTGCTTCAATCAGTTCTTTCTCTGGCACTAGCTGCTGCATCTTGAAGAAGATACCTTTGTCAGTCGCAACGATCATTTGTTGATGAGGAAGCTCTTTTGCTGCCTTGATTAGCTGACTTGTAGAACCAACCGCATCGGCTAGTTCAACCACACTCGCTGGAGACTCTGGGTGCACTAGGATTGCCGCGTCTGGGTAGACACTCTTCATCTTGCGTAGCGCATCTGCAGAGAACTCATCGTGAACCACACACTCACCTTGCCATAGCAACATGTCTGCGCCAGTTTTGTTTGCGATGTAAGAACCTAGGTGACGGTCAGGGCCCCAGATGATTGGCTTATCTTCTGCGTCTAGGTGTTCAACAATCTCTAGAGCGATGCTTGATGTAACTACCCAATCAGCGCGCGCTTTTACCGCTGCCGACGTATTTGCGTATACCACGACCGTATGGTCAGGGTGTGCATCACAGAATTCGCTGAACTTGTCCGCAGGGCAACCAAGATCAAGTGAACATTCTGCTTCTAGCGTTGGCATTAGAATGCGCTTTTCTGGTGTCAGGATCTTCGCAGACTCACCCATAAAGCGAACACCACCAATGATCAGCGTACTTGCTGGATGACGGTTACCAAACTTTGCCATTTCTAGCGAATCACCAACAAAACCGCCGGTCTCTTCAGCCAGAGCTTGGATCTCAGGATCGGTATAGTAGTGAGCGATAAGTACCGCGTCTTTTTCTTTAAGCAGCTTTTTGATTCGCTCGATGTAATCGGCTTTTTCTTCTTGGCTTAATGGGATTGGTTTTGGTGGGAATGGGTAAACTGTGTCGATTTTATCTAATATGTGGCTCATTGCTCTTGCTCTACGCAACTTCCTTTAATCCGAGTATTGTAACCTTGTTGATTTTCAAAAACCAACCCGTAACCGGAATTTATAGCAGTCTAGCCGTATATCTTTGTTGTAAGTAACAATTCTAATTGTTGCTCATGAACATTCGTTGCATGAATCATTCTTCTTTTAAAGTCGTAAAGCCAATGCAAAGAAAAAGGAAACCGAGGCTCCCTTTTTAATCATCTTGATATTGCTTAGGCGTCGTTACTTCAGCTTAGAGCTTGCAACTTTCGCCGAGGCGCTGCCTGGGTACTCGTCGACCACTTGCTGATAGTATTTCTTCGCTTGTGCATCATTGTTGTTACGCTCAGCGATATCACCTAGTTTAACCAACGCATCTGCACGCTTGTTGGAATCTTTGTAAGAAACCACCGCAGCAAAGCTCTTCACTGCATCTTTGTCCTGTTTCTTCGCGAAGTACAACTGACCTAGCCAGTAATGTGAGTTCGCTGAATATGTTGAATCAGGATAGTCCTTTTGGAACTGCTGGAATGCAGCAATCGCACCAGTGTAGTCGCGTTTTTTAAGGATTAAATCCACCGCGTCTTGGTAAGCCGTTTGTTCATCGGCATTCGATGTGTACTTACCGCCAGTTTCCGCTGGTTTGGTCTCTTTAATAGGTGCGGCTTTCATTTCGCCACGTACTCGATCAAGCTCCACAAACAGCTCACGTTGACGCTTAAGCATTTGCTGCATCTCGTAATTGTTGCGCTCTAATTGACCACGTAGATCACTGATCTCTTGTGCCATTTGGTCAACTTGCTCTTGCATTTGAAGCTGAACGCGGTTGCGGTTTTGCAACAAGCGCTCTAAACGCTCGATGTCGCTTTCGGAAGAAGATCGAGTAGATACTGATGATGTGCTGTTGAGATCTGATACTGGAGCTGGTGCAGCGAACGCGAAGTTCGCCGCACTTGCCAGTAACGTAAGCGTAACAGCGCGCTTAGTGTTACTGAACATGAGGTTTTCCTCGAATTAGTATACTAGGACCGCACGACGGTTCTTAGCGTAAACATCTTCAGATTGACCTAGAAGAAGTGGCTTCTCTTCACCGTAGCTAACGATAGAGATTTGATCAGCTTGAACACCTAGTGCTTGTAGGTAGTTTGATACTGCTTCTGCACGACGCTCACCTAGAGCGATGTTGTACTCAGGAGTACCGCGCTCATCTGCGTGACCTTCGATCGTTACTTTAAGAGCAGGGTTCTTGCTTAGGTAAGACGCGTGAGCCGCTAACATCTCTTCGTAATCACCAGCAATTGTTGAGTTATCAAATGCGAAGTAGATTGTTTGAGTTTCACGTAGCGCTTGCTCTTTTAGCTCTTGCTCTGTTAGCTGGCTGTTTGGATCGATCGGAGTAACGACTGTTGTTTCTGCAACACCAGTGTTTGTCTCAGCACCCGTGTTAGAAGCAGCGTCATCGCTTGAGCTACATGCCGTCATAGCCATCACAGGAATCGCGATTAGTAGCCCTTTTAGAACCTTGTTCAGTTGCATCTTATTTTCCTTATTAATCAATTTTTCTTACTACAAAAACGGTGACCACGCGGGAGCTCTTACACGCCCATTAGTTGCTGGTAATCTAGCTTTAAATCGACCATCAATTGACACCATCGATAGTACGTTTTTCTTGTTGTAAATCGAGCTATAGATAACCATGCCACCATTTGGGGCAATGCTCGGAGACTCATCAAGCAACGTTTTTGTTAGTACCTGAAGAGCACCTGTTTCCAAATCTTGTTTGGCCAAGTTGAAACCCGAATCACTGCGATTCACCATGACTAGGAATCGGCCGTCAGGAGTGATTTGACCACCCAAGTTTTGACTGCCTTGCCAAGTCAAGCGATTAGTCGAACCGCTGCCCAAATCTACTTTATAAATCTGAGGTTTACCACCCCTGTCAGATGTGAAAATCAGCGATTTGCCATCAGGGTGCCAGTATGGTTCTGTATTATTTGATCTGCCACGCGTAATTTGTGTCAATTTGCGTGTTTTTAGATCCAAAGTGTAAACCTGAAGCGAACCAGTCTTAGAAAGCACAAGGGCTAACTGGCTGCCGTCCGGCGAGAATCTTGGCGCACCATTGTGACGAGGGTATGACGTTACTTTCTCACGCTCACCGGTGTAGATGTTCATGATGAAGATCTCGGCCTGACCATTCTGGAAACTTACGTAAGCCAGTTTCTGACCATCAGGAGACCATGCCGGAGACATAAGCGGTTGCTTAGATTGAAGCACTAGGCGCTCGTTGTAGCCATCATAATCCGCCACGCGAAGTTGGTAAGGGAAATTATCCTTATCGTTCACCACCACGTAGGCGATACGTGTCATAAACGCACCACGTTCACCCGTTAGTTGCTCGTAAACAAGGTCGGATATACGGTGCGCGTACTCACGCATGCGTGAGCCTTCAACCGTAGCCACTTTGTTGAACAGAACATGATCTTTAGAAAGCACCAACTCACCATCGCCACCAAGTGCTTTGCTATTGCCACCGGTCAATTGACCGCGAACAACATCAACCAATTGGTAGTTCACAACGTAGTTGCCCTGCTCGTTCTTTTTGATTGAACCAGTAAGCAGCGCATCAACCCCAAGACCTGTCCACGCATCAAAGTTAACCTCTGATTCATTGAATGGTGTTTGTGGCATCTTGCTGGTTGGTACCGGGCTGAACTTACCACTGCGTTGCAAGTCTGAAGCAATCACAGCAGCGATGTCCGTTGGAAGAGGTTCACTGCCTTCCCATTTAAATGGAACAACAGCAATTGGTCGTGCTGAATCAATACCATCGGTAATGACTAGCTCTAATGCGGCGTGAGCCACACTTGTTAGACTGCCAAGCAGTACAAACATTCCTAGTAAAAGGCGTTTAATCACGTCTCAGTTCCTTTTAGTCCAAAGCAACAGTTAAGTTGATGTCTTTCAATTTTTCGTTGACCGCTTCTTCTGACGATTTAGGGAAAGTCCCTACCTGCGCAATCGCACTCTTCGCAGCCGCACATACTCGGGCGTCGCCGTCTAATATGGTCACGCCAGCAACCATCATGTCTGTCCCTGTTGGGATCAGTTTGATGTTTACCCTACACTCCTTTCCCAGCAAGTAATCATCCTTAATCAGCCTTTGCTGAATGTTCTGAGTATAGATGGATGACATACGAGAAAGTTCATCGTTAATGAATTGGTTACGAGCCGCGCTGTTTTGGCTTGCCTCACTTTCAAGGCCTGCAAAAATATCATTCAGTGCAGCTTCTTGCTCTTTGCGTTCACGCTCTAATCGCTCAAGACGCTCTTTCTCTTGGCGTGCCTTTTCTGCGGCCTCTTTAGCTGCCTTTTCTTTCGCGATGCGTTCTTGCTCGGCTTTCGCAGCGGCTTCACGTTCACGTTTCGCTTTTTCTTCAGCTTCTTTCGCTGCTTTCTCTCGCGCTACGCGTTCTTGTTCCGCTTTTGCGGCCGCTTCTTCTTTGGCTTTACGCTCTTGTTCGGCTTTCGCTGCTCGCTCTTTCTCTTTGCGAACACGCTCTTCCTCAACTTTGCGTTCTTGTTCTTTCTTCTTGCGAGCAGCTTCGGCTTCACGAGCGGCTTTGGCATCTTTCGCCTGCTGCTCTTTTAGCTTACGAATCTGTTCTTCTTCAGCTTTACGATTTTTCTCAAGCTGCTCAGCTTCACGTCTCAATTTATCTAGACGATCTTGCTCTTTCTTCGCGGCTTTTTCGCGTTGCTGACGAATCTCGTTCGCTTGTTTCTGAACAAGTTTTGGATCAATCACCACAGCCTGAACCATCTGGCCTGTCGGCTCTGGTTTCGACATAGTGAAGTCCGTCCCCCAAAGTAGAGCTACGACTAATAGCGCGTGCAAACCAACCGATATTGCTATCGGCTTGGTGTACTCTTTGGATTTTTTCTTGTTATCTTTCATAGATGTTCGATGTCTATTCCCTGATATCGGTCATCAGACCCACTTTTGGGATGCCCGCACGACTTAACTCGTCAAGCAAAAGTACAACGTCGGCGTATGGCGTTGCTGCATCACCACCTACCGCAACAGGTGAATCAGGTTTAATCTCACGCTCGGCTTTTACACGCACAATCACGTCTTGTAGTGATAGACCGCGTTGAACCTCTTCATCATTCACGCTTAAGCCTAAGTTGCCGTCACGATCGATTTCAATGATGATGAAACTGCTGTCTGTATCACCAGCCAAGTCTTGCATAGATTCAGCCGTTGATGTCTGTGGAAGATCCACATCCACACCTTGAGTGACAAATGGAGCGGTCGCCATAAAAATGATCAGCAGAACGAGCATCACGTCGATGTATGGTACGACGTTGATCTCTGCAGTCATTTTACGCTTTTTAGGTTGGTAACCCGCCATGCTCTATTCCTTACTTGCGCTGTCTCGACCCGCCATCGCTTGACGGTGCAGGATGCTGTGGAATTCTTCAGAGAAAGTCGCGTAAGTGTGCTCTAGCTTACTTACTTTGTTGCTAAGACGGTTGTATGCCATTACTGCAGGAATTGCAGCAAATAGACCCATTGCAGTTGCAATCAGTGCTTCTGCGATACCTGGCGCTACCATTGAAAGCGTTGCTTGCTTTACTTCACCTAAAGCGATGAACGCATGCATGATGCCCCAAACCGTACCAAACAGACCAATGTATGGGCTGATAGAACCGACCGTTGCAAGGAATGGTAAGCTGGTTTCCAGTTCATCAACTTCACGAGCAACAGCAACGCGCATTGCACGGCCAGTGCCTTCCATGATGTAAGCTGGTGAGTTTGCGTTGCTCTTACGTAGACGAGCAAACTCGGTAAAACCTGCGTAGAAGATTTCTTCTGTACCTGTGATGTCGTCTTTACGGCCTTTCACTTTTTGATAAAGCTGAGAAAGATCAGTACCCGACCAGAATTTGTCTTCGAATGACTCCGCATCTTTTGATGCTTGAGATAAGACTTTGCTGCGCTTAATGATCATAGCCCATGATGCGATTGACATGCCGAGCAGTGTCAACATCACAAGCTTTACCAACAGACTGGCCTGAAGAAAGAGATCTAAAATGGAAATATCAGCAGTCACTATTTGTTAGCTCCGAATTGATAAATGATGGAATCGCAATTGGCTTCATTTTCTTATTATCGATACATGCTACCTTAACCATTGCCTTGCACAATGTTCTGCCTTCATCATTGACTAACTCTTGACAGAATTGCAAAGAAGCACGTTTTATTTCTGACACTCGGGTTAGAACGTTCAAATGCTCGTCCAGCCTTGCCCCTTGGTTGAAATCGATATCCATGTGTCGGACAACAAAGCCAATGTTTTGTTCCAGTAACACGTGTTGAGAAACGCCTTTTGCACGCAACATCTCAGTGCGCGCGCGTTCAAAGAATTTTAAATAATTTGAGTGATATACAACGCCACCCGCATCTGTGTCTTCGTAATACACAGTGATCGGCCAGCGAAAGGGATTTGATGTGCCTTGCAAGGGAGTACCAATATATTCAATTCTTTAAAGCAATTACTATAACTGAAGCGGCAGCAATTGGTACTGAGGTAAGGGAATATTTTTGAAATTTGTAGAAAAAATAAAAGCCAGACAATCCGTCTGGCTTTTATTCGATGATTTAGTAACCGACTTTATTTCAGAGTGTAACGCTTACATGAAATACAGTACAGTTAGATAAATTAAGATAGCGAGCGAGAAATAAGGACTAAACAGCACCTGCCAGTACCAATTTCTTGGCTTGAAGCCCACACCATATACCATGCTTGAGCACACTGCCCAAATCAGCGCTGGTGCGATAAACGCATTAAAGCCACCAATTTCTCGATGGTATGCGTTCGGATCCCACATCACCAATCCTACATGCATAAAGCCAAGGATTAAGGCCAAGACTCTTAGTAGAGTCTTGTCCATTGGTGCGTGAAGTTTCGCTACCTTGTCAGCGAGATTACTCACTGTCTTTATCCATCATTTCTGAGTGCTCTAACCAAAGAGCGTTGATGATACCGAATGCACAAGCAAGTAGTACACCTAGAATCCATGCGAAATACCACATAGTAATAGCTCCTTAGTATAGTGAGTTTTTGTTTTCTTCGATGAACTGGTCATCCAAGCGGCCAAACATCTTGTAGTAAGTCCAAGACGTGTAAGCAAGGATGATTGGAACCATAACAAACGCTACACCTGTCATTAGGTTCAGAGTCAGTTCAGATGAAGTTGCATCCCACATTGTCAGACTTTGGCTTGGCATTAGGTCTGAAGGCATTACGAATGGGAACATTGCGATACCAGCAGTAAAGATAACACCAGCGTTACCTAGGCTTGACGTTAGGAACGCGATACCACACTTCTCTAGGCGAGATGCCAATACAGCTAGAAGCGGCATAGCAACACCCAGTACAGGTGCAGCCCATAGTAGTGGGTAAGCTTCGAAGTTGTTCATCCACGCACCAGCTTCACGGATAACCTCTTTGTTTAGAGGGTTAGAAGCCGCTGCAGTGTCGATACCACCTACGATAACGTAGCCTTCGATGCTTTGGATCCAGAAACCAGCAAGCACAAATGCAACCACTGTTAGTAGACCAGTGAGCTGAGCTACGTTACGAGCACGAGTATGTACTTCGCCAGTTGTCTTCATTTGAAGCCATGTTGCACCTTGCATCAGGATCATGAACAAGCTTACTAGACCACATAGCAGAGCAAATGGGTTTAGTAGACCAAAGAATGAACCGTGGTACGTTGGCATTAGGAATTCGTTCAGCTGGAATGGAACACCTTGTAGAAGGTTACCAAACGCTACACCAAAGATGATTGGTGGAACGAAGCCACTGATTGAAATACAGATATCCCAAGTGTTACGCCATTTTTTATCTTCAATCTTTGAACGGTAATCAAGACCGATTGGACGTAGCCAAAGTGCCGCTAGGGTTAGGATCATCGCTAGGTAGAAACCAGAAAACGATGTCGCGTAAACCAAAGGCCATGCTGCGAACAATGCACCACCAGCAGTGATAAGCCATACTTGGTTACCATCCCAGTGAGGTGCGATCGAGTTAATCATCACACGACGTTGTGTGTCGTTTTTACCGATAATAGGTACAAGCGCGCCCACACCCATATCGAAACCGTCAGTAATTGCAAAACCAACTAGTAGAACACCGATCAGTACCCACCAGATGAATCGCAAGATTTCGTAATCAAACATCTTCTTGTCTCCTTGTCTTACGCTTCTACTTGGCGACTAACTTTGTCTTCAACAGAGTCAGCGTTTTGCTCGAAGTGGTAGCGACCAGTTTTCAGGCTGCTTGGACCTTTACGAGCGAATTTCACCATTAGGTATACTTCTGCAATTAGGAATACAGTGTATAGCGCTAAGATTGCAAATAGTGAAGTCCAGATTTCACCTGCTGTTAGTGCTGATGCAGCAACGTGTACCGGTAGGATTTCACCTACAGCCCACGGTTGACGACCGTATTCAGCAACGAACCAACCTGCTTCGATCGCAATCCATGGAAGTGGAATGCTGAATAGTGCAGCTTTAAGAATCCAAGGTTTCTGTTCGATCTTCTGACGACATGTTTGGATGAATGACGCACCAAATACGAATAGCATGATGAAGCCACACGCAACCATGATACGGAACGACCAGAATAGCGGCCATACTGTTGGGATTGAATCATCCGCAGCAGCTTGGATTTGGTCTTCAGTCGCATCAACAACGTTGTCTGTGTAACGTTTTAGAAGTAGGCCGTAACCTAGGTCACCTTTCACTTCGTCAAACGCAGTCATGTTTGCTTCAGACTTGTCGCCTGCACGCAGTTTTTCAAGCAACTCGTACGCGTACATACCAGTACGGATACGGTCAACGTGCTCTTCACGTAGATCGTGTAGACCAGTTACTTGCTCGTCAAATGAACGTGTCGCGATTATACCCATAACGTAAGGGATCTTGATTGCGTAATCGGTGTTCATTGTTTCTTGGTTTGGTAAACCGAACAGTGTGAACGCCGCTGGTGCTGGTTCTGTGTGCCACTCAGCTTCTACCGCTGCTAGCTTCACTTTTTGAACTTCACCAAGCTCGTAACCAGATTCATCACCTAGCACGATCGTAGACAGGATTGCTGCCATACCGAAAGAAGCTGCGATAGCAAACGAACGACGAGCGAACGCCACATCACGACCTTTCAATAGGTAGTAAGAACTGATGCCTAGAACGAACATTGCACCACACGTGTAACCAGATGCTACTGTGTGTACAAATTTAACTTGCGCTACAGGGTTAAGTACAACGTCTGCAAAGCTCACCATTTCCATACGCATGGTTTCGAAGTTGAACTCAGCGCCTACTGGGTTTTGCATCCAGCCGTTCGCGATAAGAATCCAAAGTGCAGAGAAGTTAGAACCTAGAGCAACCAACCAGGTTACCGCCAAGTGTTGACGTTTCGATAGACGATCCCACCCGAAGAAGAATAGACCAACAAAAGTTGACTCCAGGAAGAAAGCAACCAGTGCTTCGATCGCAAGTGGCGCACCGAAGATGTCACCTACATAGTGGGAATAGTAAGACCAGTTCGTACCAAACTGGAACTCCATGGTAAGGCCGGTAGCCACACCAAGTGCAAAGTTAATACCGAACAGCTTACCCCAGAACTTGGTCATGTCCTTGTAGATTTGCTTGTTCGTCATTACGTACATCGATTCCATAATGGCCAAAAGGAAGGCCATACCAAGGGTCAATGGTACGAATAGGAAGTGATACATCGCTGTCAGTGCAAACTGCAACCGCGACAGATCAACTACGTCAATCATGGTAACTCCTATGTGTCGGCTGAATGACACTCTCTACATATTGCAATCCATACGCAAGTGTTATTTACACTTGAAATAATGTTGAATTATCACAACGCTTTGTTGCAAAAATGTGCTTCATTGGTTAGTTAATTGTTAAGCATTAGCTAATATAGCTAGACCTAATATTACTTCTAAAAACAGTTTGTTTCAAAAGGTTTATAGCAGGAAAGCGCTTTGATATATATCAATCTTTAGGCGTTGAATTTGAACAAAAAACCATCAACCCGATCTAGATCAAACGATATTTAAAAGGAATGTTAAGGGAGCGTAATCAGGAGAGAGATTTATCAGTTGGCTAAGAACATAGAGTTAACAACCAATTAGTTTTTATTACCTACTTAGTATTAGAAGAGATTTAATAAATGAGAGGTTGGTCAATATTGGTGAAAAGCTGAGCACTACGTACCCAGCGTTGAAATCTTACTTTTCAATTCCGAAATGCAAATAAGCACGATCGGTGGCAATTCTACCACGCGGAGTGCGTTGCAAATAGCCTTGTTGGATTAGATATGGTTCAAGAACGTCTTCGATGGTGTCTTTCTCTTCACCGATCGCCGCTGCCATGTTGTCCAAACCAACAGGCCCACCGCCAAACTTCTCCATAATCGCTAACAGCAGCTTACGGTCCATATAATCAAAACCTTCGGCATCGACATCAAGCATGTTCAATGCTTTGTCTGCGGTATCAGCACAAATATGACCGTTGCCTTTTACTTCCGCGTAGTCACGAACTCGGCGTAGTAATCGGTTAGCAATACGTGGCGTGCCACGAGCACGGCGAGCAACTTCTAACGCTCCTTCCGACTCCATAGACAAACCCAAACAGTCAGCACTGCGCTGAACGATATCTTGCAGGTCTTTCACTTTGTAGTATTCAAGACGCTGAGTAATACCGAAACGGTCGCGCAGTGGTGATGTCAAAGAGCCCGCACGCGTCGTTGCACCGATCAAAGTGAAAGGTGGTAAATCAATTTTGATAGAGCGTGCCGCTGGACCTTCACCAATCATGATGTCTAACTGGTAGTCTTCCATCGCTGGATACAACACCTCTTCAACCATCGGGCTTAAGCGGTGGATCTCATCAATGAACAACACATCGTTTTCTTCTAAGTTGGTTAACAGTGCCGCTAAGTCCCCTGCTTTCTCGAGTACAGGGCCAGAAGTGGTACGAATGTTCACTTCCATCTCATTGGCAACGATGTTCGCAAGCGTGGTTTTACCCAAACCTGGAGGACCAAAAATCAAAAGGTGGTCGAGCGCTTCATTTCGTAATTGAGCGGCTTTGATGAAAATCTCCATCTGATCACGCACGTGATCTTGACCTTGGTAATCCGCCAGCTTCTTAGGACGAATCGCGCGGTCAATGACGTCTTCTTCACGAAACGAAGGATTTTCTGGCGCGATTAAACGATCGGCTTCAATCATATTGTTCCCTTTGGCTTTCCGTTACACCATTGATTTTAGTGCTTCACGGATCAGTTGCTCACTGGTCATATCCGGTTTAGCGATCTGAGAAACCACTTTCGACGCTTGAGTCGGCTTGTAACCTAGAGCTAGCAGCGCACTAATTGCCTCTTCTTCAGCGTTGCTGGATGTCGCACCAGAATCCGCAGGAGCAGCATCGGTAAACGGCGTAAATAGATCGCCAGCGCCCCACCCTTTCAGGCGGTCTTTCATTTCAACGACGAGGCGTTCAGCCGTCTTCTTACCAACACCCGGTAGTTTTACAAGCGTTGAAATGTCTTCACTCTCTACGCAAGAAACGAATTGGCTTGCCGTCATGCCTGAAAGGATACCCAGACCTAGCTTAGGACCAACACCGTTCGCTTTGATCACTTCACGGAAAAGTGCACGCTCTTTTACTGTGTTGAAACCGTAAAGCAATTGCGCGTCTTCACGCACAACAAAATGAGTATAAATAATGGCTTCTTCACCGACATTTGGCAGTTCGTAGAAACAGCTCATTGGCATCTGAACTTCATAACCAATGCCATTAACTTCAATTAAAACTTCAGGTGGTTGCTTTTCAAGCAGAGTGCCGCGAAGACGTCCAATCACTATAAATACTCTTTGGAAATGAATTTGCGACAGGATAATAAAGAACTGGATAGACATCCAGTCCTTTATGCGGTGGGGTTAGATTTTTGAGACAACTTGATCAAGTTGCTGGGCTGGATGTCTGGCCTGTCTAAGCGTATTGAGTTAGCTTCGATGCTTAACGGTAACGACCTTTTCTTGCACTGGTTGCTTTGCCTGCGAGCGCCACCAGCGTTTTATTGGTGTTAGCGTGACAAATGGCAACACCTAACGCATCGGCAGCATCGGCTTGAGGCTTGGCTGGCAATTTAAGCATGTGTTGAACCATATGTTGAACCTGTACTTTGTCTGCGCCACCTGTGCCTGTTACGGCTTGTTTAATAAGACGAGCCGCGTACTCATGCACCGGAAGATCCGCATTCACTGCCGCCACAATCGCACTACCACGTGCCTGCCCGAGCTTTAGTGCAGAATCAGCGTTCTTCGCCATAAACACTTGCTCAATAGCAAACACATCTGGTTGAAACTGGGTGATGATTTCCGTCACACCTGCGTAAATTTGCTTGAGTCGACCTGGCAGCTCTTTTTCAGAAGTGCGAATACAGCCGCTGCCTAGATATTGCAGATGACGACCTTGCTGGCGAATCACGCCGTAACCGGTAATACGAGAGCCTGGGTCAATGCCCAAAATAATTGACATGAAGAGTCCTAATCAATAACTCACTAAATTTATTAGAATTATACCCAAGTGACTTCAAGATGCAGGATTCAGAGCGTTGTCATTGATTCGAGGTCAAGGAAAACAACGCAGCGGAATAGCCAGCTCTTTCCAAGTTGTTTGACGCAACCATTGGTTTAATAAAAAAGCGAGTCAATGACACGCTCCCGAAGGGCACTCTTTACAAATAGTAAGGGACTTGGCTTGTATACTTTGTTGTCGATTCTTGATTTGGCCCCACCAAACCTTTAAATCGCCGCCGCGTCTACAAACCAAGTCATTCTCGCTGAACCTAGCATCTCGAGGTTACTTGGGTATATATGCCATTAAAACAAAAACTCCCGCAGTTGCGGGAGTTTTTTCTTTAATTGTTGTGCGCTTATTCTGCGTCTTTTTCTTTCGCAACTGTTACTGCAATCGCTAGCTCTTCTAGAGCCGCTGGGTTTGCAAGGCTTGGTGCGTCTGTTAGTAGACACGCCGCCGCAGTTGTTTTAGGGAACGCGATAACATCACGGATGTTCTCTGTACCACATAGTAGCATCACTAGACGGTCTAGACCGAATGCAAGACCAGCGTGTGGAGGCGTACCGAATTTCAGAGCGTCCAGTAGGAAGCCGAATTTCAGTTGTTGCTCTTCTGCATTGATACCTAGGATATCGAATACTGCTGCTTGCATTTCTGCGTTGTGGATACGTACAGAACCACCGCCTACTTCGTAGCCGTTTAGAACCATGTCGTATGCGTTTGAGTTCGCCGCTGCTGGGTTCGCTTTTAGCTCTTCCGCAGTCACACCTAGAGGTGATGTGAATGGGTGGTGCATTGCGTGTAGGTTACCTTCGTCGTCTTCTTCGAACATTGGGAAGTCAACAACCCATAGCGGAGCCCAAGTGCCTTCTTTAGTTAGACCTAGGTCTTTACCAAGTTTAAGACGAAGTGCACCTAGTGCTTCAGCAACGATGTTAGCTTTGTCTGCACCAAATAGGATGATGTCGCCAGATTCCGCTTGAGTGCGATCTAGAATGTCGTTGATCACGTCTTCGTTTAGGAATTTAGCTACAGGAGATTGGATACCTTCCATGCCTGCTGCACGGTCGTTAACCTTCATCCATGCTAGACCTTTCGCACCGTAGATACCTACGAATTCTGCGTAGCCGTCGATTTGCTTACGAGTAAGCTCAGCACCACCTGGAACACGGATAACTGCAACGCGACCTTTCTCGTCGTTTGCTGGACCAGAGAATACTTTGAACTCAACGTCTTTTACTAGGTCAGCAACGTCTACTAGTTCTAGTGGGTTACGTAGGTCTGGCTTATCAGAACCGAAACGACGAATCGCTTCGCTGAACGGCATTACTGGGAATTCACCTAGGTCAACGTTCAGTAGCTCTTGCCACATTTCACGAACCATTTTCTCAGTCGTTGCACGAACTTGGTCAGCCGTCATGAATGACGTTTCGATATCGATCTGTGTGAATTCTGGTTGACGGTCAGCACGCAAGTCTTCATCACGGAAACACTTAACGATTTGGTAGTAACGGTCAAAACCAGACATCATTAGAAGCTGTTTGAATAGCTGTGGAGACTGAGGAAGCGCGTAGAAGCTGCCTTTGTGAACACGGCTAGGTACTAGGTAGTCACGAGCGCCTTCTGGTGTCGCTTTTGTTAGTACTGGTGTTTCGATGTCTAGGAAGCCGTTGTCATCTAGGAAACGACGAACAAAGCTAGACGCTTTAGCACGTAGCTTGATGCGGTCGCTCATTTCTGGACGACGTAGATCTAGGTAACGGTACTTCAGACGTTGCTCTTCAGAGTTCTTTTGGTTGAAGTCTAGAGGCAGAACGTCAGAGCGGTTGATGATTTCAAGACCTTTTGCAAGGATCTCAACTTCACCTGTTGCCATGTCTTTGTTTACTTGGCTTTCTGGACGAACGCGAACTTCACCAGTTAGCTTGATACAGAATTCATTACGAAGTGTGTTAGCCACTTCATACGCATCTGCCATATCTGGATCAACAACTACCTGAACGATACCTTCGCGATCTCGCATATCGATAAAAATAAGACCGCCTAAATCACGACGACGGTTAACCCAGCCGCAAAGTTCTACAGTTTGTCCTGCAAGGGACTTGTTCAGGTGACCACAGTAATGGGTACGCATAATGAAATTCCCAATCTCTCAAATATTGTTAACTACGCTCTGTCAGCCTCATTGCCGAGCAGAGTAAAGATCCATTTATACGCTGAAAGCCTATGAAAATCGACTACTCAACATACAATTAAGTGTGTTTTATCATTCATTGGTGGTTTTTAGTACAACAAATGTTCAAAAGCGCACCAAAGCGAAAAAATTTGTGGGGATTATAGCGTGAAATTACCCATTTCAGCAAAACTCTCGTAAAGTGGGCTCAGGAAAAAACGTAAAGCAGAGATATGGATAATTTACCCCTTCGACTTGGATTGACCATGTGGTCGCACAACCAGTGGCAACAAAGCTTTTATGGCAGTGGCACCAAACCCGCAGAGCGACTCGAAAAGTACGCGCAGGTGTTCCATACCGTAGAAGGCAACACCACCTTTTATGCCACACCGACGCTCAACACGGTGCAAAACTGGAAAGCCGCGACTCACGACGATTTCAAATTCACCTTTAAGTTGCCAAAAGCCATTACTCACGAACAGATGCTCAGAGGTTGCGACGAGCAGTTACGCGACTTTATGACGATCATGGAACCACTTCATGAGCGTGTTGGGCAATGGACGATTCAGCTTCCTGCCGCTTTTGGGCCTGAGCATCTTGAGCGCCTGAAGAAGTTCTGTGCCAGCTTTCCGCCGAATTTCCCACTTGGGGTGGAAGTCCGTCATATGGCTTTTTTCTCCAAAGGTGAAGAAGAGCGTGCGTTGAATCAGTGGCTGTTAGAGAGCGGCATTGACCGCATTATTATGGACAGCCGCCCTGTATTTGCCGCGCAGCCGACAACAGAAGCGGTGATCGATGCCCACCAGAAAAAGCCTCGCGTTCCGGTGCATGCAATTGCTACCGCCAAGCATCCAATGATTCGTTTTATTGGCCATCCAGATATGGACGATAACCTGCGCTTTTTCGAACCTTGGTTAAAGAAGCTGCCGATGTGGATTGAACAAGGTATTCAACCTTACTTGATGATTCACACACCAGATAACGTGTTAGCACCAGAACTGGCTGAAAAGCTGTATAAGCAGCTACAACTTAGGCTCTCACTGCCGAACTTGTCTGTATTTCCTGCCAACGATGGCAACTCGCAAATACAAATGTTTTAGACAAGCTTATAATTAAGCAAATGACAGAGGCGCGAATTTCCCATAAAATACGCGCCTTTTTTGATGCCTGACATTTCAGGCGGCTTGTATGCAGAGATTTGGTTATGAACCCTAAGAGCAATCCAGATACTATTTTTTCGGCTCCAATCGATAAAATTGGGGATTTCACGTTCGATGAACGCGTAGCGGAAGTTTTCCCTGACATGATTCAAAGATCGGTGCCGGGTTACAGCAACATCATTTCTGCAATTGGTATGTTGGCAGAGCGTTTTGTTAAGCCTCACTCAAACATCTACGACCTAGGTTGTTCTTTGGGTGCTGCTACGCTTTCGATGCGTCGTCATATCAAACAAGAAGGTTGCCAAATCATTGCAGTGGATAACTCTCCTGCGATGGTTGAGCGCTGTAAGCTTCACGTCAACGCGTACCGCAGTGATACGCCAGTTGATGTAGTCGAAGCGGACATTCGTAATATCGAAATCGAAAACGCATCCGTTGTGGTGCTGAACTTTACGCTGCAATTCCTTTCTCCAGAAGATCGCTATGCTCTACTAGAGAAAATCTACGCGGGTCTGCGTCCGGGCGGTATTTTGATTCTGTCTGAAAAGTTCGTGTTTGAAGATGAAGTCTCTAACGAGCTGTTGATTGACCTTCACCACGACTTTAAACGTGCAAATGGCTACAGCGAACTAGAAATCAGCCAAAAACGCAGCGCGATTGAAAACGTGATGCGTCCTGATTCAAAGAAAGACCACAAAGAGCGTTTCGCAGAAATTGGTTTCTCAAGCTACGACGTTTGGTTCCAGTGCTTTAACTTCGGTTCGATGTTTGCGATTAAATAAGCTTCGCGACACAGTTCGCTCTCATTAGGACGTCATCCTCAAGAGCGAGGAACGAGCGAGTTGGGGATCTCTTATCAAAAACGATAAAAACCGAGATTCCCTATCACGTTCGTCCCTCACTGTAGGGAATGACACATTTAACTTTTACCCAGGGTCTGCTGACTCCATAAACTCAGTGAAAAACTATGTTTAATTTTGCTAATTTTTATCAGTTAATCGCTCAAGACACTCGTCTTCAGCCGTGGCTAAACGTATTACCTCAACAGTTAACAGATTGGCAAAACGCTGAGCACGGTGACTTTGGTCGCTGGCTGAAAGCGCTGAACAAGATCCCACAAGGCGCACCAAACCAAGTGGATATCAAAAACTCAGTGACCATCAGCAACGATACGCCTTTCCATGAAGGCGAGTTGAAAAAGCTAGAAAGCCTACTGCGTACATTCCACCCATGGCGTAAAGGTCCATACACAGTGCACGGTATTCATATCGATACTGAATGGCGCAGTGACTGGAAATGGGATCGCGTGCTTCCTCACATCTCGCCACTGAAAAATCGCAGCGTATTAGATGTGGGTTGTGGCAACGGCTACCACATGTGGCGCATGCTAGGTGAAGGTGCACGCCTAACGGTTGGTATCGACCCTTCTCATCTGTTCCTAATTCAGTTCGAAGCGATTCGCAAGTTAATGGGCGATGACCAACGCGCTCACCTATTGCCACTGGGTATTGAACAGCTACCTAAGTTAGAAGCGTTCGACACCGTATTCAGCATGGGCGTGCTTTACCACCGTCGCTCTCCACTGGATCACTTGGTGCAGCTAAAAGACCAGTTGGTATCAGGCGGTGAGCTTGTTCTTGAGACACTCGTCATCGAAGGCGATGAGAATGCGGTATTAGTTCCGACGTCTCGTTACGCGCAAATGCGTAATGTGTACTTCTTCCCGTCAGCGAAAGCGCTGAAAGTGTGGCTAGAACTGGTTGGCTTTAAAGATGTGCGCATCGTAGATGAAAACGTAACGACGGTTGGTGAGCAGCGCACGACCGATTGGATGACACATAACTCACTGCCGGATTACCTTGATCCAAACGACCCGAGCAAAACGGTAGAAGGCTACCCTGCCCCTCGTCGAGCGGTACTTGTGGCAACCAAGCCATAATTAACTGAGATTTCTGACATTGTCTTAACTCACTCCCCCCGTTAAGACATTAACCTCTCTTCAAATCTAATTAAGGATGCATATTGCGTCCTTAATTTTTTGGCTTTTCGTCACTATTCCTCACTCTGTAAGAGACTGTCGCAGATTCTTGCTTGTGAGCGATTGTCGATAACGCTAAACTCCTAAAAAACAAACAACTTACTCCAATCCCAAGGTTTTCAATGTTTATACGATTGACTCCGGTTGTTGCCATCGCCTTACTATCTGGATGTACTTTAACCAAAGGCGAACAGTACCACCAAGAAACGTTAGCTGCTATTCAGGCTTCTGAAACGAATTTCAATACTCGCGTTACCAACTTAGAGCTTCAACTTAGTAACCAGTCGGATTACATCGAGAATCTGGAAGACCAAGTGGATAAGTTAAATGGCGAACTTAGCACCTTCCGCAAAGAAGCGATGGACGAAGTCAGGAAGCCAAAAGAACCTATCATTGTTCAAGCGCCTGCTCCTGTTCAAGCCACTCCTACCCATGACATTGTCCTTGGCTCAATTGAGCGAGTGACGATCGATTCAATCAAACAAACTTTCGATGCTCGCGTAGATACTGGCGCAGCGACTTCTTCACTGAATGCAGTCGATATTGAAGAATTCGAACGAAATGGCAAAAACTGGGTGCGTTTCCACCTTGCTGACAATACCAAGTCAGAAGAAGAGAAAGATATTTGGATTGAAGCGCCAATTATTCGCTACGTGAAAATCCGTCAAGCAACCAATGAAGAACTAGAGCGTCGAGCTGTTGTTGAACTTTGGGTACGCGTTGGAAAAATTCATGAAAAAGCGCAATTTACGTTGGCAGATCGCTCTCAAATGAACCATCCTGTGTTACTAGGAAGAGAATTTATGCGCGACATCGCATTGGTTGATGTAAGCCGTAAATATATTCAAACGGAAGAAGAGAAAAAATAATAAGGTAGATTATGACGTCCAGAATACCATTTTACCTGTCAATCATCCTTTTGGTGGTGGCAGGCATCGCCTTGAGTGTTTTCAGACATCAGAATTACGGCGTTCCTTGGACTCCAGGTGAAACACGTCAAGTTTGGGATGTTGAAGCCCGCATTGAATTCAATGCAAACGGCGGTGAAGTAAAAGCTTCTCTTGCTGCCCCTCATACACAAAAAGGCTACACCTTAATCGGTGAGTCTGCGTCGTCTCCAGGTTACGGTGTTTCTTACGTAAACTCGGATTCAGGCCGCCGTGCTGAATGGTCAATTCGTCAGGCAACTGGCGCACAAACCATTTACTACAAAGCACAATTCTTGGTTGACCCTCAAGCGAAGGTAGACGAACTACCACCATCGGGTGAAATCACCAAGCCTACCCTTTCAGCTCCACAACAAGCGGCAGCAAACGCGTTGATTGAGCGCGCGATGAGCCGTTCGGCAGACAACGAAACTTTCGCTCGTGAACTGATCAAAACACTCAACGATCCAGACAGCCAAAACGCGGCACTGATTCTAAACGACTTTGACCGCACTGATGCACTACATAAAATCTTGCTTACTGCAGATGTACAAAGCAAAACCGTTGGTGTTATCGAGCTAGAAGATGGCCGTCGTCGTCAAACCATCCAACCTATGGTTCAAGTTTGGTCTGGTGACAAATGGGTTCTGTTCTCACCAAATTCAGAGCAAGCGGCAGCACAACCTAACCTTCTGGTTTGGGATGAATCAAACGTTTCTCTACTTGACCTAGTGGGCGGTAAAAACAGCCAAGTTCACTTCTCAATGATCAAGCAAGAACTCACGCCTCAAGAAGCAACAGATAATAAAGTGGAAGCTGACGGTCTATTGAACCTATCGATCCACAGCTTGCCTCTTGAAGAACAAGCGATGTTCAAGACCATCATGCTGATTCCAATCGGCGCTCTGATCGTCGTGTTCCTGCGCGTTATCATCGGTCTTAAGACATCCGGTACCTTCATGCCTGTTCTGATTGCGGTTGCCTTTGTACAAACGCAACTTGTGACTGGTATCGTTGGCTTCCTATTGATTGTCGGTACGGGTCTGATCATCCGAAGTTACTTATCGAGGCTAAACTTACTTCTGGTAGCAAGGATATCCGCGGTTATCATCACGGTTATCATGATCATCTCTGTGTTCACGGTTGTGGCATTCAAGATTGGTCTGACTGAAGGTCTAACCATTACCTTCTTCCCAATGATCATCTTGTCATGGACTATCGAACGTATGTCGATTCTATGGGAAGAAGAAGGTGCGAAAGAAGTAGCGCTTCAAGGTGGCGGTTCACTGCTAACAGCAGTACTGGTTTACTTAGCAATGACTAACACGTACATCCAGCACCTAACGTTTAACTTTATCGGCCTACAGCTTATTGTACTGGCAGGTATTCTACTACTAGGTACATACACGGGTTACCGTCTAACTGAGCTGCGCCGCTTTAAACCACTAGCGGAGGACTAAACGATGTTTGAACGTTTTACTTCGCCATCAAAACTTCGCCATAAAGGCATTATGGGAATGAACAAGCGTAACCACAGCTACATTGGTCGCTACAATGATCGTTCTAAATACCCATTGGTGGATGACAAGCTAAAAACCAAGATCATAGCTGAAGCAGCAGGCGCGACTGTGCCTGCTCTTATCGGTGTGATTGCCAGCCAAGCTGAAGTGAAAAAGATCCACAAAATGGTCGAAGACTGGCCTGGTTTTGTAATCAAACCAGCACAAGGCAGTGGTGGTAAAGGTATCTTGGTTATCACTTCGCACAAAGATGGCGTCTACACTAAGCCATCAGGTGCTACCTGTAACAAAGAAGAAGTTGAGCGTCACATCAGTAACGCACTAGCGGGTCTTTTCTCACTTGGTGGTAAGAATGATGTGGCTGTGGTTGAGAACTTAATTAAGTTTGATGACTGCTTTGACGGCTTCAGTTACGAAGGTGTGCCAGACGTACGTATCATTGTATTCAAGGGCTACCCTGTGATGGCGATGATGCGTTGTTCTACGGCAGCATCCGATGGTAAGGCGAACCTTCACCAAGGTGCGGTTGGCGTTGGTATCGACATCGCGACAGGCAAAGCCATTCGTGCGGTACAGTTTGACCAACCCGTCACTCACCACCCAGATACTGGGAAAGACTTATCGACACTGCAAGTGCCTCATTGGGAGCGTTTGCTAGAGCTTGCGTCTAGTGCTTGGGAAATGACAGGCTTGGGCTACATGGGTACCGACATGGTATTGGACAAAGAAGAAGGTCCAATGGTGCTTGAGCTGAATGCACGTCCTGGTTTAGCAATCCAAATTGCTAACGGTGCTGGCCTTCTACCTCGCTTGAAACACATTGAAAACCTTGGCATGCCAGCCGAGTATCCAAAACCGAAAGAGCGCGTTGCCTACGCAGCCGAACAATTCGGTGTGAAATCTCAGTTCTAATCTCTTAGCTAGCAGCTATTCCCATAGTTGCTAGCTAACCTTTCATATTTGAGCACTATCGCTCCCTTCTTAAGTAATTCATCGTTTTTATTACTCCAATCGATGATCCAGCTAACAAAACACACATCGATCGTTTCTTTTTTCTGCCGATTTTTGATTTTATATTTTCTCCCCCTTACTCAACTCGAGAGGTTGGGCGATGCTAACAAAAGAAACTAATAACAATGATACTTCGCTTGTAGAACAAGAGAGCTTTGACCAGCACTTACAACGTTTGTCGGAAATCTCTGTCCAAGCACTTGATGAGCTTGCTGAAATGATCGAAAAAGGAAATGACCTGTCAGAAGAATAGGATTCACCTTTTCACATTTAAGCGCCTGCTAAAAAGCCGAGACTGTAGCCCTACAGCTCGGCTTATTTCATTCTGCGATAGGCGGTTTATATCGAGGCAGCCGCTTGCTCCTCAACACTCTCATCTAGGCGATAATCCGCTTTAATGATATCCGCTACTTTCTCTGCAATCATGATGGTTGGCGCATTGGTGTTCCCACCCACCAGCGTCGGCATGATAGAGGCGTCGACAACTCTCAATCCAGCCAAGCCATAAACCTTAAGCTCGTTGTCGACCACAGCTAGAGGATCCGTCTCCGTTCCCATTTTGCAGGTGCCAATTGGATGGTATTGAGTATCCGCACGATTGCGGATGTCCTGCTCAATGGCGCTATCATCGCAGGCATCAACCGGATAAAAGTTTTCGCCGCGAATCTCTTCGAACGCTTCACTTTCTAGCATCTGATGTTGCTTCTTCCAACCTTTGATCATGATTTCCATGTCTTCGGGATGACTGAAAAACGCCGGATCAATCAGCGGTTCATCATAAGGATTCGTGCTGCTGAGTTTGACAGTGCCAATACTCTTTGGACGCAATAACGTCACGTGAGAGCTAAAGCCATGACTCATGTGCATTTTACGTGCGTGGTCATCAACCACTGCGACAACAAAAACAAACTCTAAATCTGGGACCGTGACATCTTCATCCGAACAGAGAAAACCAATGCCCTCAGCAAAGTTACTGCTCATTTTACCGTTACGGTTTTTCATCCATTGCGGTAGCGCTTTAGTCATTTCCGTTGCCATTTGCAGCGAAACACCAAAAGTATCGCGCTTGGCCGAGCATCGATAAGTGTGCACTAGATCGATATGATCTTGTAAGTTCTCACCTACTCCGGGCAGTTCGTGCACTTGATCAATGCCGTGAGCGACGAGATCTTTCTTAGCACCAACACCTGAGAGCATTAGGATTTGCGGCGAGCCAAATGCACCTGCAGAGAGAATCACCTCTTTGTTGCACCTGATCTGAAAGCTGTGTCCTTTCAAACCGTATTCAACACCGATCGCTCGTTTACCTTCAAACAATACTTTGTGCGTTGTCGCCTTAGTGATAACGGTCAGATTAGGTCTATTCAGGTTGGGCGTCAGATAAGCTTTAGCAGCACTGCATCGCTCGCCATTGATTTGTGTTACTTGAGTTGGCATTACGCCCAGTTGCTCGGCGCCATTGATGTCCGAATTACGTGGTACACCGATTGACTCACACGCTGTTAAATAACACTCAAGGATCTCACTTGGCGAGCGTAAGTTAGCGACATTAAGCGGACCACCTTGCCCATGGAATTCATCATGATGAACTTCGTTGTTTTCCGCTTTCTTGAAGTACGGCAAGCAATCTTGATAGCTCCACCCTTCATTACCAAGGCTTGCCCACAAGTCATAATCATATCGGTGACCTCGGGCATACATCATCGCATTGATGGAACTCGAACCACCGAGTGTCTTGCCCCTCGGCTGATAGCCTTTACGACCATTCAAGCCTGCTTGAGGAACCGTTTCAAAACCCCAATTGTTTATCTTGGTCGGCATCATGGCAACCACACCAACGGGCGTATGGATGAAAGGGCTTGAATCTGTGCCACCCGCTTCCAACAAACAAACGGTGACATTAGGATCTTCGGTGAGTCGAGACGCTAAAACACAACCAGCTGAACCGCCACCAACGACGATAAAATCATACTTGTCCATTTTCGACCTCCACAACGTCTAAAGGATGAAGCTCTCGTTTTAAAATCTTGCCAGTTGCTGTCATCGGCAGTGCTTTACGGATAAAGACACGACGTGGGTACTTGTAATCGGCCAGTTGCTCACGACACCACGCGATCAGAACATCGGGGCAACAATGCGCATCTTGATGAAGCACGACATGGGCGTGTACTTCTTCACCTAGGCGGTCATCATGCTCACCAACGACAGCCACCATCTCTACATCGGGGTGGCACATTAAGACTTCTTCAATCTCACGCGGATACACGTTGTAGCCACCGCGAATAATCATGTCTTTGACGCGGTCGACGATAAACAAATTGCCGTGCTCATCCACACGTCCAATATCACCAGTCAAGAACCAACCATCACGTAACGCATCGCGGGTTGCTTCTGGTCGTCCGTAATAGCCTTTCATCACACTCGGGCTTTTTATGCAGACTTCGCCTAATTCCCCAACGGCTTGGGCGTGTCCTTTT
Source organism: Vibrio sp. M260121 (assembly GCF_036533715.1). Taxonomy (NCBI): domain Bacteria; kingdom Pseudomonadati; phylum Pseudomonadota; class Gammaproteobacteria; order Vibrionales; family Vibrionaceae; genus Vibrio; species Vibrio sp. M260121. Next base: position 93,780 of record NZ_JATABF010000004.1, read on the forward strand.
ACATCCGCAATCTTAATCACGTAGCCACACAAGGGCTGTCCAACACTCCCCGGTAGTCGATCACCATCAATATGATTAAATGTCGCTACTGGCGCGGTTTCTGACAGCCCATAGCCTTCCAACACTGGAAGCTCGAAGCGCTGTTCAAACTGGCGAATCACTTCTACCGGCATAGAGGCACCACCCGATACACCTAACCGAAGGCTATGTTTCACCAATTCAGAATGCTCCGGAGATTGCTCACCTGCTCTTAGCAGTGCGATATACATGGTTGGCACACCAGCGAACACGCTGACTTTGTGCTGGATAATTTGCTCAATCACGAACTTCGGCTCAAAGCGTGGAATCAAGACCATGGTAGAGCCTGTCAGCACACTGGCATTCATCATCACGGTTTGCCCAAAGCTGTGGAATAGCGGCAAGGTCGCCATGGTTGTATCGCTGTATTCCAGACGCATCAGGTACTGGGAGGACATGGCGTTGGTTAGCATATTGGTGTGAGATAGTTCAGCTCCTTTCGGCTGCCCTGTGGTACCGGAGGTATAAAGGATCACTGCGGTGTCATCACCATTTCTCGTTACCGATTCGAAACTGCCGTTCTCTTCAGCAAGCCAAGCGTTAATAGCAAATTCTCCTTCCTCGCATTGAGCAGAGAGCGAGATAAAATATTCGCACTGCTCGGCCTGAGAAAATCCTTGCCTGCCATAGCTCCCCATTGGTAATTCTTCGCTTCCTTCAAAGCAAAAGTACGCTTTAGCATCTGAGTCATTGAGGTGATACGCAATCTCACGGCCTTTAAACAGCACATTCAAAGGCACGACCACACAGCCTGCTTTTAAAATGCCGTAATACACCATGGGGAAATAAGTGATGTTTGGACAAGACAGCGCGACTTTATCTCCCACTTGGAGTCCCAGTCGTTTCAAGTTGGCAGCTATGTTGCCTGCGAATTTGTCGAGTGAAGCGTAGCTGATTTCATCATCGCCCATCCTGAGCGCCACTTTTGAAGGAAAGAGCGCAGCACTGCGCTCCAGATTGACAGCAAGGTTATGCATCCATGATCTCCTTTGGTCGCAAGGCAGCCAGCGAGCACTGGCTGCTGAAGATTCTTTGTGTAGAGAGGTAAGAATTAAGGGTTACGAGTGCTTGTTTAAGTCTGGGTCGGGTTTGCCTGCAAATACACGCAGCACCAGCTTTTGCACCATGTTGCCGTAAGGCGGTGCAAACAATTGGATTGGGAACCAATCGCGCATTTTGAGCACTGTGCGCGCGTGGCTGAGTTCGCGGAAACCTTCTTCACCATGGTAGTTGCCAATACCTGAGTTGCCTACACCACCAAATGGCACAGAGTGATTAAGGACATGCCATCCCCAATCATTGATAGTGACACCACCACTGTGGGTCTGAGTAAGCAAGGTTTCACGTTGTTCTGAGTTGTTGCTAAACAAATAGCAAGCCAGTGGTCGAGGTCTTTGGACGATATATTGAATCACTTCGTCGATTGAGCGATAAGTATGAACAGGCAATAGAGGGCCAAAGATCTCTTCTTGGCAGATACGCATTTCGGGAGTCAGGTTGGTCGCGATGTACAAGGGTGTTTTTCGCCCTTCACCATAATCTAAGCACTGGGTAACCGTTGCCCCCTTCTCGCGTGCATCATTGAGTAAGTCATGGAAGCGTTTGTGCTGTGCATCATCCACCAATGCGGTGTAGTCCTGATTGGCTTTAATTTCGCCGTACATGTTCTGATGAGCAAGCTTTAACGCTTCAACAAAAGCCTCTTGCTTACCTTCCGGCACAAAGGCGTAATCTGGCGCGATACAGATTTGGCCAGAGTTAAAGCCTTTGCCATGGGCGATACGCTCTGCTGCTTTCGCAACGTCATAATCATCAAATACCACCACGGGTGATTTGCCCCCTAGCTCCAAGGTCACTGGAGTAAGATTGGCAGCAGCGTTAGCCATGATGATCTTGCCGCTTGCTGGCGATCCAGTGAACACTAGATGATCAAAAGGCAGATGAGAGATTTCCATCGCCTCTGGATGATTCCCCTCAACAATGCGGACCAAGTTGTCTGGATAAATTTCAGCGAGCATACGACGCAGCTGTCGAGTCGTCTCAGGGCAGTTTGGTGGCATCTTGATCATGCAACGGTTACCTGCCGCTAACGCCGTGATCATCGGGCCGATGGAAAGATACAGAGGAAAGTTCCAAGGACAGATAATCCCGACCACGCCTTTCGGCTGATATCGAACTTCCAATTTATTGCCTTTGAACAGCCACTCAGTAGGTCTACGACTTGGCTTCATCCAGCTTTTTAAGTGACGGACAACGTGGTTGATATCGAGGATAGGAGCAAGTATGTCAGCCATAACAGACTCGGTGTGACAACGACCTCCAAAATCTTGGCTCATTGCTTGTGCCAATACATCTTGGTATCGAGAAAGTTGCTTCTTCAGTGCCAACAAACGATGCTTTCTCACCGCATAGCTCGCTGCTGGTTCTGCTTGATAAGCGGCTTGTAACTCAGCAAACCACATTTCAAGTTCGTTCACTGTCGAATCATTAGTAGCAATCATTCCTTGATCACGCTGTACATCCGTATCTTGCTTAGCCAGTACATTCATGTTTCTCTCCTACTGTGCAATTTATTCAATTACAACATTTTGATAACATGAGGCACAGGTTACAAAAAGACAAAAAACGGTGATATTCGGACAGCTTTGAGACAAGCATGACTGAATACCATCGGAATAACCGCTAGGATCGATCCGAATGTAAAGGGGGCAATGATGGAATACACCGCAGTTTATGAGCCAGATACCGAATCCTGTGGTGTTTTGGACTTGCAGCTACTCACACGCTACCTTGAGCCCTCTGTGAAAGTGGAAACATTACTTGAAGGCAGTGGCATTAGTGCCCCCGAACTTTATGCCCCGGACACACACATCACCCTCGCACAAAAGCTGGTGATTTTTAGCAATGCCCTCGCCCATTCTGATGAGCCAGGACTGGGGCTTGAAGTAGGACAACAAGCTCGTTTTAGTGACTTTGGTGTACTTGGGTATGCTGTGTTTAGCAGTAATACCTTGCTCGATGCATTAATGATGGGCTTTAAGTATCTTCGGCTTGCAGGGCCGGTGTTAAAGAAAAAAATGTGGGTGGAAGATAACTCAGGATACTTTCGAGCTGAGCAACTTATCGACCTACAATCCATTTTGCCTTTTTGCTGTGAATATTGGTTCGCGGCCATTCAAAGTTTGTGTGAAGAGGTGATGCAAAAACCTTTTCCCTCAAAATTGATTCGATTCCCTTATCCGGAACCTGAACACAGCGAGCTGTATGAACAAGTCTTCCATTGTAAAATAGAGTTCAACAGCGACCGTTTGGAATGGCAGTTCGATGCCACCAGCTTGTACGATCCGCTGCCAGCGGCGAATCCTATGACGCTGCAAATGTGTTTGAAATCTTGTGATGAAATGCTGGCCAAAGTAAGCGGTCATGTCAGTTTAAAAGAGAAGATCACACAGATGTTTCTCGAGCGGCCAGGTTGTTATCCCTCCATTGAGCAGTTGTCTGCCGAGTTGGGTATGTCTTCAAGAACGTTGCGACGCCACCTTAAATCGGAAGAAAGCAGTTATCAGCAGATCCTTGACCATGTTCGCTTTCACTTAGCGCGCCATTACTTGGCTTCGACACAGATGAGTGTCGAGGAAATCTCTGAGCGTATTGGCTTCTCCGACAGCGCAAATTTCCGTTGTGCCTTTCGTAAATGGAGCGGCAACTCACCAAGGCAATATCGACAACAAGTCCCTCAGTGATAAGTTTGTCTTTCATCAGAGCATAAACAAAAACGCCCGCAATCATTGCGGGCGTTTGGTTTTATTAGATTCGGAGTTTACGATTCAAACTCTTCAATCATCTCTTGCGCTTCGGTCTTAGGCTTGTCTGTTTGACCAAAACCGCGCAGGCCTACTACGTGTACGTGTTCGTGGTCTTTAAACACCTTACGCACCAGTTTGTAGGTCGTACCTTTCTCTGGGCTGATGTTTTCTGGTGCCGCGATAAGAAGCTGCATATCCAGACGGTCACACAATTCGAACAACGTCGCGATCGATTTCGCATCCAGACGCGCTGCTTCATCCAAGAAGAGCAGACGACAAGGCACAATGTCTTTACTGCGTAGACGGCGAGACTCTTCTTCCCAGCTTTGCACTACCATCAGTAGGATTGACTGACCGGTACCGATCGCTTCACCTGTTGATAGCGCGCCAGACTCAGCCTGTAGCCAACCATCTGTACCACGGTTCACTTCTACACTTAGCTCTAGGTAGTTACGGTAATCCAGTAGCTCTTCACCCAGAACCTGAGGAGAACGTTGACCCATATCGATGTGTGGGTTCACACGTTGGAACAGTTTCGCCATTGCTTCAGAGAAGGTAAAGCGAGTCGATTCGAACAGATCTTTATGCTGCTCTTGTTGTGTCGCTAAACCGTTCAGTAGCACTTCGTGACTTTCACGGATCTTCACGTTTAGACGTACGCCCTTCACCTGACCGAACGAGATGTTCGACAAGCCTTGGTTCAGCATACGAATACGGTTTTGCTCACGCTGAATCGTCTTCTTGATGATGCTCGCTACCGACTCAGAGCTGATCGCTAGGCGGTTTTCACGTTGCGTTAGCTCTTCCGTTAGACGCGCTAGCTCTACTTCCATCTCTTCGATCGCTTCAACTGGATCATCAGTACGGATGATATCCTGACGAATACGCTCACGAAGATGTTGGTAAACAGCAATGTAGAACAGAACTTTACGCTCTGGACGTGCGTTGTCTTCTGATAGACGCAGCGCATCACGCAGGTCGTCATTGTTCGCAACCGCTAGACGCAGCGCACCCAATGATTTATCCGACATCGAACGCAGTTCATCCGCAGACATGTAAGCCAGTTCACGCTTGTGCAGACGACGCTCAACATCGTTCTCACGCGCCAGACGAAGTACTGAGCACCAGCCAGCTTTCGCTGCAACAACGAAGGTACGCAGCTCAACGTATTCTTTCTGAACTTTCTTCAGACGTTTCGCCAAGCCTTTCATCTCTAGTTCAGTAGAGGTGATCGTGCGCTCGTATTCGCTCTTACGGCTACGAGACGTGTGTAGACGCTCATGCAATTCATCACGACGACGCATTGCACGCTCTTCTGCACCTTCGTCAGCGTTCACGCCAAACTCTTGAAGTTCTTGTTTGAACTCTTGAACCGTTTCCAGTTTCGCTTGGTGTGAACTCTTCAGAGAAGCCAATACTTGGTTGTATTGGTTCATTTGACCTTGCGACTGTTTCAACTCTTCACGAGAGCGTGTACGCATTTGTTCAGCTTGAACCAATTTCGCTTTTAGCTGCTCGCTCAGCTCACTGCTCTTGTTCAGTAGATCTACTGAATCTGAGTAAGCGAAGTAGTGACGACGCTCAACGAGATCTGAAAGTGCAAAGATTTGCTTCTTAAGATCTTGTAGCTGTTCGTCTGCCGCTTTGTATTCTGCTTCTAGCGCATCGAATTGCTCTGGATCGGCATCTAGGGCAACCGCTACTTTTTCCAGCTCCGCTACCGCTTTCGCGTGGTTGGTTAGGAACGCTTTTGCTTCTGAAAGTTGGGCGATTTTCTCTTCCAACTCATCAAAGCGCGCTTGCAGCGACTCATCTTCAATCAGCGCCATATTTGGTGCTAGCTTGTCTAGAGAAGACAACGCTTGCTTGCTGGTTTGAAGCTGAGAACGTTGTTGTTGCTCTTTCGCATCCAGATCAGCCAGTACGCGGGCAATGTGGTTACGCTTGTCACGGATGGTTGCCAGTGCTTGCTCTGGGTCAGCTTCGAATGCTACTTGAATGTGGCTTGCCACAAACTCGTTGAACGCTTGGTACAGACGCTGCATCTTTTGCGAATCGAATGCTGCTTTCGCGTGCTTCTCAACTACTTCTTCACGTTCGTTACGTAGTAGATCTAAACGCTGCTCACGTGCCGCACGACCAAACAGTGGGATTTCAGGCAAGCGAGAGTAACGCATTTGGCGCTCGTTCATACGAACGCATACCGCGCCTTCTAACTCTTCTGCATCGAATGAACTGTCATCAAAGGCATCGATGTCACCTTCAATGATGTACAAGTCTTCTGGACAGTCGTCTAGCTCTACCAGTTTCTCTTCGATACCAGATAGGTCAGATACAACGATAGCGTGACGAGCCGGGCCGTACATCGCACTGAAGTAAGGCGCGTCATCAATCGTGATGTCATCGTAGATCTCAGACAGCAATACGCCGCCTAGTGTATCTGCCAAACCTTTCAGGCGAGGGTCGTTTGAACCACCAGGAGAAGCAAGACGCTCAATCTCAGTGTCAAGTTGGCTGCGTCGCTCTGCCAGTTTGTCTTTCGCCAGAGAAAGGGTCTTCTCTTGCTCAAGCACCACTTGCATTTGGCTCATGACTGACTGGCTATCTTCTAGCTCAGCGCCACTTTGCTCACGCAGTTTTTCTAGTGCATCGTTCGCCGCAATCCAAGTTGGAGCAATGGCTTCTAGCTTGTTGATTTCCGCTGCTGCATCTTGCTCTAGACGACGCTGTTCGCTGCGTTGCTCACGCACGTCTTCTTGCGTCATTTCTAGCGAGTCGATTTGCATCGCGTGACGGTCACGTTCTTGTTCAAACGTGATTTCGTCAGTCAATTCAACATGGAACTGCTTCTGGTATTCGTTGACTAGCTCACGCGCTTGACGTTGCTGGTTAAGGCTACGTTCAAGGTCACGGTGCTGTGCACGCCATTGCTGTTCGTTTTGCGCAACTTGCTGAGATTCACGCGCTTTAGCAATTGCGGTTTTCGCATGTTCAGACGCGTCTTTACGCTCAACTTGACCAACGATACTTTGTACCAGTTTAAGCGCGGTTTCGAACTGCTCTGCTGCTGCAGAAGACATGTCCAGTTTGTGCTTAACCGATAGCAACGCGTTGGTGCTTTCTGATTCTTTGCTCTTAAGCTCAGAGACAAGCGCTTGTGCCGATTCTGCTGTTAGGCTCTCATCGCCAAGTAGTTGCTTCGCTTTTTCCAGCGCTTGAACCGCTTGTTGATACTGAAGGGCGCGAGTTTGTTGAACGTCGAGTGCTTGTTGGTAGTCCGCCAGTTGCGTCTTAAGGCTATCCACCTCTTCTTCCGCAACGGTCGCTTGCTCTTCCACCATCATCACGCGTTCTTGCGCTTCTTCCACTACCATCATTTGTTCTTCAAGACGCTCACTTAGCTCTTCAAGATCTTCTTGGTAGCGTTCGATCTTCTCTTGCTGACGCAGTGCGTTTTGCACCAGTTGCAAGTGATCCGAAGCCGCTTGGTAATCTTGCTCTAGCGCAGATTCCGACTCAACCAACAGTTCTAGTTCTTCTTGAACGCGGTTAAGCAGGTTGTTTTGCTCGACAAGAGTTTCGCGAGAACCGAACAGCTCTGAACGCAATGACAGTGTTTTATCTAGCTTGTTACGACGATCATTCGCGTGACGCATGTAGTCCGCGGCCACATAGTTAGTCGACTCTGTGATCAAGTGTTTGAACAAGTCACGGTCGGCTTGCGTGGTTTTGATCGCTTCTAGCGTCATGCGGTTTTCACGCAGTGCTGATTCCATATCTTGGAATGCTTTCTTCACGCCGCCGTTTTGTGGCAGAAGGTAATCACGTAGCGAGCGCGTGATTGCACTTGAGATACCACCGTAAAGCGATGCTTCGATCAGGCGGTAGAATTTAGAGCGATCACCAGAGTTACGCAGTTTCTTCGGAATCACACCGAATTCGAACATCTGTGCGTGGTAATCCACGATAGAAGAGAACGCTTTGAATTGAACACCTTCAAATTCCGCGATCGATTCTTTTACTTCGTTGATTTGACGTACACGAGCTTGAGTCGCTGATACGCTTTCAATCAAGATATCCGTTGGTTTCACATGGCTTGGAAGGCCTTGGATAACAAACGGTTTGATGTCTACTTTCTTATCACGGCCAGCAACTTGCTGCAGTTTAACTGCGAACAATAGGCGTTGGTTACGTGAGTTCACCACGTCTAGCGCCGCATAACACGCGCCCGGCTGTAGCTTACCGTACAAACCTTTGTCGCGAGACGATTGGCTGCTGCCCGCTTCTGTCGTGTTACGGAAGTGCAGTAGCGTTTGGTCAGGAATCAATGCGGTGATGAACGCCGCCATTGTGGTTGATTTACCTGCACCGTTACCACCTGATAGCGTGGTGACCAGACCATCGATGTCAAACGTGCGGGCAAAGAAGCCGTTCCAGTTGACCATGGTCAGCGATTGGTATTTACCGCGTTCAATCATGCTCATGCTTCACCCTCTTCTGTTGTTTCTTCTTGGGCTTGGTCGTCTTGATCTTCTTCAGACAATAGGCTGCCTTGGCTTGGCTCTTTGGTGTGCACTACTGCTTCACCATCACGGATAAGACGCAGTTGCGCTTCACGCATATCATCGCCAACACGTACATCGGCACCAAAGCGGAATACCGCTTCACTGATGCTGAATTTACCTGTTTCACCGATGTTGATGATCATGCCTAGACGACGTAGACGACGAAGTGACGTACGTACTTTTTCAAACAGCTTTTCTTTATCAAGGTCAGAACCGGTAGCACGGTTCGTCACCAGCTTCATCAGCTTGTTTTCATCTGCTAGAGCAAGCAGTTCGTCGTACAGCTCTTGGTTAGTGAAGATGCCTTCGTGCGCAAGACGCTCTGGGCTTAGGTAAAGGAAACACAGTACCTTACCCACCAGCATATCCAGTTCAGAAAGGACACTACGGCCAATCAGAGATGTTGAACGTGGACGAAGGTAGAAGAAACCTTCTGGCGCTTTCACCAATTCGGTGTTGTAGCGTTGGTAGAAAGAAGAAAGCTCAAGTTCGAAATCCGACAACAACGCGTGGTTGTCTAGATCTTCACTTGAGATATGACGCCCTGCTCGAAGCATGCTGTCTAGCGCTGGGAACAGAGGGTTAGAAATTGCTTTTGCCAGATTCTCTGACATGTATTCATTAGTATCGGTCGATGACATTCGCTTGTACCTTTGCCCCAAATTCGTTGATTGCTTTCCAGTCTGGCTGAACAGCTTGGTAGTCGGATTCTGAGTAACCCAGACGTACCGCCTGATCAACGACAATGCGAGCTAAATCAAAGTGATGAGTGTATGGGTGTTGTGCAAGGTAATCTCGCAGAACCACGCTCAAGTCGATTGGTGAGCCTTGATCTTTATGCGCTTTCAGCATGTCACCAATTCGCTCTGCCAACTCATCATTGACTTGTTGAAACTCTTCGTATTCTACTTCCATCGGAACTTGACCCGTTACCTCGTCATCACGCAGTACTAGGGCTTCATCACGAAGGTCAGAAAGCCTTTCCGCATCTGCATAAGTCAGATACCAAGGCGCATCGAAGTAATCTTTGACGGATTGACGCAGACGCGAGCTAAACGCACGGTTCTTATCCATATCAATGGCAGTACGGATAAACTTGTGTACGTGTCGGTCGTAACCAATCCAAAGGTCGATCGCTTGCTGACCCCAGCTTGTGATTCGGTCCAACTTCATTTGCAGACCAAACAAGGCTTCTTCGATGAACTCAAGCTCAGGATCGCCGTAAACAATTTCTTGAATATCTAGGATCTGAGTTTGCAGTTCATCACTGGCAGCTTGCAGTGTATCTTGAAGTTCACGCAACGTGCTAGACGTTTCTGACAGTAGCGCTTCACAGTTGTTGATCGCTTCACGCCAGTCTTTGTTAAGCAGATCAGCAATCTGTTGTTTTACAGACTGTTGTTGCTCATCCATCACACGTTGGTTAAGGTCGATTTGATCGAAGATCTCGCCTACAGAATATTTCAAAATTCCGTAAACGTTTTTCTTCCAGTGGCCCGGAGTGCCACCCTTTTGTGCCGCTTCAATCGCTTTTGCCATTTCATCCGCTACCATCGATAGCTGGATAGAAAGACGCAGTTTCGAGAACTCGCGATGACGCACGTAGTAGTCGGTAATTCCTATCGCTAATGGCGACAAGCGGTAAATGCTCGCTCCGTCAGTAATCTCACTGACAAAACGGCTCATCAGACGCTGCTTAACCATCTCGTTGATGGCATTGTTCGCACGGAAAGCCGAAGCTTCGCCGGTCTCATCAAAAAGTCGAGTGACGATGGCAAATGCGTCGTGCAATTCACCTTCACCCAATTCTTCATCGAACCTTTCATTACTTAGTACAGCGATGGCAATCAAAAATGCCAATCGCTCAGTGGTCAGGTTCAACGAGAAATCGTGCTGCTTAACCCAGCCAACCAACTCATCGATTGGTTGCTCTGCAGCATTGAGAGTCATCTCACTCATCGTTATTCCTGTTTATCGTTCTTCTTAGCCCACACGTGAATGTAGCGGCCTAATGAGAGGTATGGCTCTTGTCGACAAAGTTGTTTTTCTAGCGCCAACACATCTTCAAACTCGTAATCGCCCATGTATTGCATATTGCCTATGTAATCACTGAAGGAACGAATACCAGATTTGCCACAAATACTAAAACCAGAATCTTCTATCCATTGATAGACCTCTTCGGGTTTTAGGCCTTTCTGTGGCTGTAGTTTAAATCTTTTCCGGTGAGGCATGCCGTCTAAAATATGAGGAATGTTGCCACAAACCACATTTTTATAGACTAAGCCGTGGTGGTTATAGAACATAACCGAAGCAATGCCCCCCGGCTTGACCTGTTCCAAAACGGTCTCGAGTGCGGTTTTCGGGTCGACCAACCACTCCATGACGGCATGAAACATGACAAGGTCCACCTGCGTTTCCATATGGTCACCAATGGATTGGACAGGTGAATGAATCAGGCGATACTGCTCAAGCAAACCGTTTTTTTCAATATCCTGCTTTGCTAGTTGCAGCATTTCCGAAGATAGATCACATAAAGCGACATGATGTCCGAGCTGAGCAAGCTTTTGCGACAATTGTGCTAACCCACCACCCGCATCAAGGACTTGCAGGGCTTGATGGTCGGCGTCTAATTCACTTAGAATCTGTAGAAAATCTTCCCACACAATGATTTGGCGGATCTCCCCTTTATCGGAGCCGTAAATATTTTTTGCAAATTTGTGGGCGATATCGTCGAAATTGCGGTCTTCTGTCACTTCTGCTGAGTTATCATAACGGATTGTGCCGCTATTCTGTCACAAGGAAAGCAGGAATAAAGAGGGTTATCCTCATTTTTATTATCAATTGATGTTTTTTCGGACTATTTATGTATGTTTGAGCTGAAAAAAGTTATGTCAGCCTTGTTGATGCCTCTTCCGGCATTGTTAATCATAGGCTTGTTAGGTCTTGCTCTCATTAGTTTTACCACAAAACGTAAAACTGGCTGCTTTGTTGTTCTATTCTCTTTCGTCGGCATTTTTCTTGTTGCCTTCCAACCTGTTTCAACCAAGCTGTTAATGCCTCTTGAGCGCGAGTATAAAGCGTTTTTACCTGTTTCTGGTACCGTTGACTATGTCATGGTGCTCGGTAACGGACATGTGGTGGACAATGAGATCCCGCCCACTTCTCAATTAAGTCGCACAGCACTGATGCGACTCACCGAAGGCATTCGTATTTTGCGTATGTACCCAGGTGCAAAACTCATTCTGTCAGGCTACGCTGGCGGCTCTGAAATAAGCCATGCTCGTATGATGGCGAACGTTGCGCTTTCTCTTGGTGTGGCCAAATCCGATATCATTTTGTTGGAAGACGCGAAAGACACTTGGGAAGAAGCACGCCAAGCGGCAGCCTTCGTAAAACAAAAAGATATTGTGTTAGTGACTTCTGCTAGCCACATGAAACGTGCTTTGTATGAGTTCAACGCTGCGGGTATTAAACCCATCCCCGCACCAACGAACTTTATGGCGATTGATGATATCGAACAGCCATGGCAAAAGTACGCACCGAAAGCTCGTTACTTAGAGCAAACGGAATTGTACTGGCATGAGTATCTTGGCGGGTTATGGCAGAAACTGCGTGACAACGTAGGACAAACGCCAATGGTTGAGATAGAAGAGCCTGAAGTCGCACAACCTTAATTGCTGCCTAGCAAAAACGTTGTCGCTAATAAAGCTTATCGTTAGATTGTCTTTACAGAAATAACAGATACAAAAAAGGAGAGCCGATGCTCTCCTTTTTCTTTATTGCGATGATTTAGTCACCTGCAAACATGTAGCCTTCACCGTGAACGGTCACAAAGATTTGTGGGTTCTTTGGATCAAACTCCATCTTAGCGCGCATGCGTCGAATCAGTACATCGATAGTACGATCGTTTGGCGCATCCACTCGGTGGCTGATCATATTCAAAATACGCTCGCGGCTTAGTACCTGATTTGGGTACGAAGACAGTGCCACCAATAGCTCATATTCCGCTTTGGTTAGTTTCACTGGCTCACCGTTACGGCTTAGAGCACGACGTTGAATGTCAAACGTCCACTCACCGAAGCGCACAATGTGTTCTTCATTAGTGTCGTTCGCTGTCTTTTGCGAACCGCTACGTGCCGCTGAAATGCGCCACAGCAAGTTCTTAACGCGAACTAATAATTCCCTTAGTTCAAAAGGCTTTGTCACATAATCGTCTGCGCCCATTTCTAGGCCAACGATTTTGTCAATGCTATCCGTGCGTCCTGTCACTAATATGATGCCGATATCTGATTGGCTGCGTAATTCACGCGTAAGCATAAGGCCATCTTCGCCAGGCAAGTTAATATCCAACATGATCAGGTCTACATCGCCACTTTGAAGCACTTCGCGCATTTCTGCCCCGCTCTCTGCTTCACTAACTTTGTAGCCTTCATTTTGGAAATAGCCCGCAAGCTTACTACGAGTTACTACATCATCTTCTACGACTAATACGTGATAGCTCATTTACACCACTTTCTGTCTTTTTTATTTTCCAAGACGTATTCTATTCATAACTAGTAACATTTCTAGTCATAGATACATTAAAAAGCAAGATTTTGCGTTTTTATTGATTCAAAGCAAGCTTATTTACAGCCATTCATAAACGCGCATATTTTCCCATAATGGATAACAATTATAGTTACTGCTATTCATCTTAATTGTTTACACTTAGGGGATAACCATTTAGGAGCAAAAAAATGCAAGAAGTGAAAGCTTTTAACGAGAAACGCGCAGAAATCTATTGGTGGTTTTCTAGCCTGTTCGCAAAAGAACTGACAGAGAAAGAACTAGAAAGCTACCACAGTGTTGAAATTCGAAGCTTTTTGGCTGGCCTTGGTGAAAATGAGTCATTAAAACCAGCTGTGGATACCCTTGTTGATGCACTTAACCGTCTGCAGGATCGTGAAGACGCACAACTTGAGTTGGCAGCAGACTTTTGCGAGCTTTTCCTTAAGACAGAAAAGCACGGTGCACTGCCTTACGCCTCTATGTACATTGGCCAATCTGGCCTGCTAAACGATAAGCCAGCAGAAGAGATGGAAAAACTGATGGCAGAGTTTGGCGTGCAAGTTGATGAAAACCTGAAAGAGCCAGCTGACCACCTAGCGGTAGAGTTGGATTTCTTGGGTAATATGATTATTCGCTCTAACGAACTAGAGCAAGAAAAGCACATGGAAGAAGCGTTCGACAAGCAGAACGATTTCATCCAACAGCATCTTTTGACTTGGCTACCTCAGTTTGCTGCTAAATGTAAGCAGTTCGACGAATTTGGCTTCTATATTAGCGTTGCGCAACTATTAATTGCATTTTGTAAACTGGACAGCACCTACCTTCTTGGTGAATAATTGCCGCCTATTTTAGGGAGCCTGCTATTTAGGCTCCCTATTTTATTCGTTTAGTTTTAATCTGGCTTAGAGAATCCCAACCAATTTAGCCGTGAAAATGTGACCTCAAGGGCACAAAACAACCGCTGAAAATATTGCCAGCCTGCCCACATCAGTCTAAAATGTGAGCGCAAACGATTAAATATGATTTATATGTAAACCGCTGAAATATAGCGGTTTTTGTGTTTTCTTAACATGATTGCTGACTAATTCCTCACTTATAAAAGAAGGGAATATGAGTATCAGCAACAAATGTTGCTACAAATCTTTTTATACCGATTCGGAACAACCACTGCCAAATATCTCAGCAATGCCCTTTCTTGCAGTTGCTCGGTTTGTGCAAGACCCTAAGCGTATGGTTGTCTTCACTCACGGTATTCAGTAGCTCGATACAGGACATCATTTATGGCCACTATTAAAGACGTTGCTCGCTTAGCCGGCGTTTCTACCACAACGGTTTCGCACGTAATTAACAAAACTCGCTTTGTTGCAGAAGCAACCCAAGAAAAAGTAATGAAAGCGGTTGATGAACTAAATTACGCGCCAAGCGCCGTTGCTCGTAGCTTGAAGTGCAACTCTACTCGTACTATCGGTATGTTAGTTACTCAATCAACCAACCTATTCTTCTCTGAAGTCATCGATGGTGTTGAGAGTTACTGTTACCGTCAAGGTTACACTCTAATTCTTTGTAACACGGGCGGTATCTACGAGAAGCAACGTGACTACATCCGCATGCTAGCTGAGAAACGCGTAGATGGCATCCTAGTAATGTGTTCTGACTTGACGGAAGAGCTAAAAGAGATGTTAGACCGCCATTCTGACATTCCAAAAGTTGTGATGGACTGGGGCCCTGAGAGCTCGCAGGCAGATAAGATCATCGATAACTCGGAAGAAGGCGGCTACATCGCGACGAAATACCTGATCGATAACGGTCACACTGACATCGCATGTTTGAGCGGTCATTTTGAAAAAGCAGCGTGCCAAGAGCGTATCGCTGGTTACCGCCGAGCAATGGCGGAAGCAAACCTAACGGTTAACGAAGATTGGGTTCTTGAAGGTAACTTCGAATGTGATACTGCTGTACTGGCGGCAGATAACATCACAGCAATGGAAAAACGCCCAACAGCTGTCTTCTGTTTTAACGACACAATGGCGCTAGGCTTAATGAGCCGCTTGCAGCAAAACGGTATCAAAGTACCGGATGATGTATCCGTGATCGGTTACGACAACATTGAGCTTGCAGAATACTTTTCTCCACCGCTAACGACTATCCACCAACCAAAACGTCGTGTGGGTAAAAACGCATTTGAGATCCTTTTGGAACGCATCAAAGACAAAGAACACGAGAAACGTGTGTTCGAGATGCAACCAGAGATCGTTGTTCGCAACACGGTTAAGAAACTAAACTAACCTCATCTGCGAACTCATTTTATAAAGCGCTCTTATGGGCGCTTTTTTAATATCTAAAAATAACTTTCCCTTAATATTTCAGCTCAAGAATACAACCTTAAGCTTCGATAAGTTGCTGTTTTAATTAAGGTGTAGCCCATTTCCTACATCAAGCTTTTGTATGACAAGTAGATGCTCAGCAATATGAAACAAAACACATCAACTTAGCGCTATTAACTGAACCAAGATCACACTTTTGTGTTTGAAACGTGATGTTAATTCAATATACGAAGTATTCTCAAAGAGTCACGCACAGGGCAAACCATTCGAAAGGGTGGGACGCAAAGCCTCCGGCCTGAACCATCTTATTAGATGGAAGGTAGCGGGGTTACCGATGGCAAATATGCATTAAGTGAGTTTACCCTTTAATGACATTGTGTCTGCATGCATTTGCTAATCTCTCGGACCTGATTTTTGGTGGCGTAATATTAATTACACCGAGATAACACATCATGGATAAACCGATACTCAAAGACTCAATGAAGCTGTTTGAGGCACTTGGTAATATCAAGTCGCGTTCAATGTTTGGCGGCTTTGGGCTCTTCGCCGATGAAACGATGTTTGCACTAGTTGTGAACAATCAACTTCATATACGAGCTGACCAACAAACTTCATCTGACTTCGAGACTCAAGGACTAAAACCGTACGTCTACAAGAAACGTGGTTTCCCAGTCGTTACGAAATACTACGCTATTTCTGATGATCTATGGGATTCGACCGATCGCTTGATTGAAGTTGCAAAGCAATCTCTAGAGACTGCTAAGCAAGAGAAAAAACAACAAGCGAGCGCCAAACCTAACCGATTGAAAGACCTTCCTAATCTACGCCTTGCAACTGAACGTATGTTGAAGAAAGCAGGCATTGACTCTGTCGAGCAACTAGAAGAAGAAGGTGCCCTAAACGCTTACAAAGCAATCCAAGATACGCATGCCTCTACGGTAAGCCTTGAATTGTTGTGGGCGCTTGAAGGCGCTATCAACGGTACACATTGGAGCGTCGTACCTCAGTCTCGCCGGGAAGAGTTGATGAGTGCTCTCTCGTAGAGCAATCATTTCAGCATGACATTGAGTAAAAGCCGCAGTTTTCACACTGCGGTTTTTTTTTGAAATTTTTTCTTACTTCATTCTGTCTTATTATTTAAGAAGCCAAACGGAGCCATTGATATGAATAAGAAACTGATTTTAGGACTGATCCTACTCGCGACCATCATCTTTTTAGGTGTCAACTTCGGTCAATATTTAACGCTAGAAAACGCCAAAGCACAGCAACAAGCGTTAAACAGTTTCATTGACCAAAACTTCGTGTTTGCCGCCGCAACCTATTTCTTCGCTTACATTGCTATCACCGCTTTTTCTATTCCTGGTGCTGCGGTTGTAACGCTTCTTGGTGCAGCCTTATTTGGTTTTTGGACGAGTTTATTGTTGGTGTCTTTTGCCAGCACAATCGGCGCAACCATTGCGTTTTTAAGCAGCCGTTACCTGTTGCGTGAATGGGTACAAAGCAAGTTTGGTAATAAGTTGAATGCCATTAACCAAGGTGTAGAAAAAGACGGTGCTTTTTACCTCTTCTCACTACGTTTAATTCCGGTATTTCCGTTTTTCTTGATCAACTTGTTGATGGGTCTGACACCAATGTCAGTCGCACGATTCTACCTAACCAGCCAAATCGGTATGTTGCCAGGCACTGCCGTCTACTTAAATGCAGGTACACAGCTCGCCACTATCGACAGTCTTTCAGGAATTGTGTCACCTACCGTATTAGCGTCGTTTGCTCTGCTCGGCTTGTTCCCAATCATCGCAAAATGGGTTATGAATAAAGTTCGCCCAGCCCAAGTTCAAAACGGAAATGCTTAATGAAGATATACATCGCTAAAAATCCTGCAGAAGCTCATATCGTCTGTGAGCTTCTCAAAACCGAACAGATAGCTTGTGAAGTAAGAGGTGAGGGAATGTTCGGCTTAAAGGGTGAGTTGCCGTTTAGCGATGATACAGACCCGTATGTTTGGCTTTTACATCCGGAGCAGAAACTAAAAGCATCTGCCATTGTTGAAGATTATCGTCAACAAGCGGAATTGACTTATCAAGACTGGCAGTGCCCACAGTGTTCAGAACAAAACGAAGGTCAGTTTGGTGCGTGTTGGCAATGTGGATATCAAATAGGGGAGCCATAACGGCTCCCCTACTCTTTTGCTCTCTTCGATAAATGCGTTAAGCCGCTAGACTCTGCTGCTTAATAAACTCGATGGAATGTTGGTTAAAGTCATCGGGCCTTTCTACATTGCACACATGTCCACAATCTGGTATTTCTCTCAGTACGCTCAACTTATGCACCGCGACCATTTCTTTCACTGGCTTGATGAACATGTAATCTCGGTCACCCATCAAATACAGCGTCGGAATAGGTAATTCACGATCTTTGAAATATCTCATCAATGGGTTCACATCTGCCGCCAAAGTAAACCAACGCTTAAATTCTTTTTGGCATAGCTTCTTGGCTTCGCGAATAAACAAGTGCCTTGATTCACGCTGGTTCTTCTGCGGCATAACGATATAAGCAAACAACTTGTACAGCCACATGTAAGGAAGGATGTGTTTACCAAGGTTCCCCAATTTCACCAGTATCTGTGAGCGAGTATTTAAACGAGTGACTGCGCCACCCAGCACCATTGAGCGAACACGGTCTGAAGCCAGTTCAGCCAAGTTACGCACAATAATAGTACCCAAGGACATACCGACAAAGTGTGCTGATTGGATCTTAAGGTGATCCAACACTTTTAAAATATCCTGAGTAACAGCGGTAAAGGTATAGCGACTAGTAATCAGTTCTTTCAACAGTTGATTGGACTTTCCGTGACCTCGAAGATCGATGAGCAACAAATTGAAATGCTGCTTATACGCTTTGATTTGCTTAAACCAGATCGAAGAACTGCCACCAGCACCATGTACGAAAACAACCCACTCATTACTGGTAGGGTGCAAATAGGTTTTGTGGAAAAGAAGTGGCTGAGTCATGTATCAGTACGAAAAACACTTTTTGTGAAAGGGAATGGATAAATGCTACCACACTCCATAAGGGTAAGATAATAAAGGCACCTCATTCGGTGCCTTTCGTTACACTTTTTAAAGATTTTGCGTCAATTTAACGCAGCTCTATACAGTTGCAAATACTCTTCTGCCGCTTTTCGCCAACAAAAGTCTTTTTGCATAGCATGAAGTTGTACACGTCTCACTTCTGTCACATTTTGTGCGTAAAGCAGAAGTGCCCTCAACATTGTCAGTAATAGACCCTGCGGCGTTGGTTCATGGAAAACGAAACCCGTTGCATCGGCTGGATCTACATCGTAGTCATTCACGCTGTCTTTCAAGCCACCTACCCCACGAACGATTGGCAAAGTGCCATACGCCATGCTGTAGATTTGGTTCAAACCACACGGCTCGAATTCAGAAGGCATTAGGAAGAAATCCGATCCTGCCTCAACCAAGTGTGCTAATTCGTTATCGTACGCTTCAACGAAGACAAACTTATCCGCAAATTGCGCTGCTACATCTCGTAACTGCGCCGCGAGAATAGGATCGCCCGTGCCAACCACAACTAGCTGAACATCGTGTTTTAGAAAGTCTGCCAACGCAGGCAATAGATAGTGCACACCTTTTTGCTGTGTTAGGCGGCACACCATACCAAACATGGCGCAATCTGATGCTTCAAGTCCCAGCTTTTCTTGCATTGCTTTTTTACATGCGTTCTTACCACGAACCATACTTTGACGATTGGCTTTATAGTTAAGCGGCAAGTTTGAATCAGTTTCTGGATTCCACGCGCTGTAATCACATCCATTAAGGATGCCCACCAAATCATTGGCACGTTGCTGAAACTCCCACGCCATACCGTGGCTTCCAAGCTCAGTTTTCAGTTCTTCGGCATAAGTAGGACTAACAGCATTGATTTTATCTGCGTTCATTACCCCTGCTTTCAGCATAGTAATGTGCGTTGCACTTACTGCAGCATCTGGCACATTTCGGCTATGGAATTCTGGCAGACATTGAACGTCGTCATAGCTAAACACGCCTTTGAACACCGCATTATGGATTGAAATAACACTTCGAGTGTTAGCAAAGAACGCATCGTGACCGTAACGATGTTTTAGCAGAAAGGGGACTAAGCCTGTGTGCCAGTCATTGGCATGAACAATATCAGGCTGGAAGCCAAGCTTTGGTAGCATGTCTAAACAAGCCGCACTAAAAAACGCGAAACGCTCGCCGTTATCCGTGTAGGCTTGGTTGTTTTCCGCGTACATAGACGGACGATTAAAATAAGGAGGACAATCAATCAAATAAACCTGATTATCCCCAAGCGTTAGCTTAAGGACACGGTAAGCGGTGTGAGGCCAACTCGTTAGCTCTGTTTCCAGAACCGTTTCCGCTTCTGACAATTGTTCAATACCAGTGTAGGCAGGTATAGAAATTCGTACATCTTGCTGAAGATTTTGAAGGGCTTCCGGTAGTGCCTTGGCTACATCAGCCAAGCCACCACTTTTGATCAGTCCTTCGACTTCAGACGCTACAAACAGAACAGACAAATTGTTAGTAGCCAACACGTGCTCCTTTTGGAATTACGACAATGCCATCATCTGACACATGGTAGTGTTTTTTATCTTCTTGTAGATTTACACCAATTTGCGTACCCGGCGCAATATCTGCGTCTTTATCTACAATCACGCGACGAAGAACACAACCTTCCCCGACCTTCACATCACCGAGCAAAATACACTGGCTGATGTCACACGCTGAAGCAATATTACTGCGGAAACCAAGTACTGATTTTTCAATACGAGAACCGCGCACGTAGCTGCCGTTACATACTAGGCTGTCGATGATCTGAACTCGACCATTTACAGAGTCGGTAAAGGTTGCTGGCGGCAATGGTGGGTAGTAAGTATGCAGTGGCCATTTGCGGTTGTATAGCGAGAACGCTGCGTCTTTCTCAAGCAGGTCCATGTGAGCTTGCCAGTACGCGTCAATCGTACCTACATCACGCCAGTAAACTTCTTCTTTCTCACCCGTAATGCGGTTCATGCTGAAGTCATACACAAACACATCGCCACGAGGGAACATCTTAGGAATGATGTCTTTACCAAAATCGTGGGTAGAGGCTTCATTGTCAGCGTCTTCAATCAATTCTGAGAACAACGTTTGAGCTTCAAAGATGTAGTTGCCCATAGAGACAAGCGCGTGCTCTGGGTCACCAGGAATTGATTTTGGATTTGCAGGCTTTTCTTCAAAGCCAATCATTCGACCTTCACTGTCCACTTCGATAACACCAAATTGAGAGGCTTCCGATAGTGGCATGCGCAGTGCCGAAACAGTCAAAGATGCTTCTTTTTCTTGGTGGAAAGCAAGCATCTGTTTAATGTCCATTTTGTAGATATGGTCAGAACCAAAGATACATACTTGATCCGGCTCCGCCAACTCCATAAAACGTAAATTTTGGTAGATAGCATCGGCAGTACCTTCATACCAACGCTTGCCAGTACGCATTTGCGCAGGAATTGGGTCGATAAAACGGTCTGTAATGCCATTGATGTTCCAACCCTTTTTCAAGTGATGGAATAGAGATTGAGATTTGAATTGAGTAAGGACGTAAATACGCATTAAATCCGCATTTACAAAGTTATTCAGAGCGAAATCAATAAGTCGGTAACTTCCGCCGAAAGGGACCGAAGGTTTACTGCGGGATTCCGTTAGAGGTCTCAAGCGAGAGCCTTCACCGCCAGCAAGAATCATTCCCAAAACACCAGCCATTCGTTGTTCTCCATATATAGTTATAGCTTGGAACTGGTATTCACTTGAAATGAGCAGAACTCGGGGAGTCAAGCGAATACATTATTGCATCCGCACTGATAAGTTTCTTTGAACCCTCACAGCGCGAACTAAAAAAGCTATTGCACATCCTCGTACGCACGCACCTTCGTTGTTTTTTATTTTTGGTGCTAAATAACCGCATACAGTTGCATTATTTGTGTAATAAGTTATCGGACTGGAACTAAATTACAATTTAAAATATGCCATTCCGTGTTGTATACAGATGTTGCTTACTCAATACGGTATCTTGGTCACACTATGAGACGCAAACGATTACATTGTGAAAACAATTTACAAACCGATTAACTACACAAGTGCAGTTTTGCGACAAGATACGATGAAACTATGACCGTTCTATGAAAACAGAATGGAGAAAATTTGAATGGTAAACAATAGACGAAGTGAATGATTTATAGAATAACAAGCAAAAAATAAGGCAGCGTATTCGCTGCCTTATTCGTTCTAATTTATCACTTAAGCTTTCGCTTTCGGTTTCTTGCGCTTGTCTGTGATTTCCCACTTACCGTCAATGAATAGCGCAGTCCAACCACTTGGTTTTCCATCATCTTCAGTACGCACGTAGTTCTCTTTGCTCTTACGGCTAAAACGAACCACTGCTGGGCGACCATCTGGATCCGCCGCTGGTGCTGTCGTTAGGTATTTGAACTTCTCTGGAAGACGCTCTTCAAATCGAGCCAGTTCAGAAACCAACGGCGCACGCGTCTCACGTGATTTAGGGAAGTTGCTTGCCGCCATGAATAGGCCAGAAGCACCATCACGAAGAACAAAGTAAGCGTCTGAGTTTTCACATGGTAGTTCAGGGAAATGAACTGGGTCTTCCTTCGGAGGTGCAACTTCGCCATTCTTCAGAATCTTACGAGTGTTCTTACACGTTTCACTCGTACAGTCCATGTATTTACCGAAGCGACCGTTCTTAAGAACCATGTCAGAGCCACACTTGTCACACTCAACAACTGGACCATCGTAGCCTTTCACTTTGAACTCGCCATACTCAACGATGTAGCCTTCACAGTTCGGGTTGTTACCACAAACGTGCATCTTGCGTTTATCGTCAATCAGGTACGCATCCATCGCTGTTTCACAGATAGGACAACGCTTCTTAGCACGTAGTGCCGCGGTTTCCACGTCTTCTTCTAGAACGTTGATGATGCCTTCTTCGTCACCTAGGTTGATGGTTGTCTTACAACGCTCTTTAGGTGGCAATGCGTAACCAGAACAGCCAAGGAACACACCGGTAGACGCAGTACGAATACCCATTGGACGACCACAAGTTGGACACTCGATATCTGTCATCACAATGTGATTCAGTTTCATGCCGCCTTCGTTTTCGTCTTGTTCCGCTTTCTCAAGATCACCCGTAAAGTCTGTGAAGAAGTTATCTAGGACATCTTTCCACATCACGTCACCTTCGGCGATTTGGTCAAGCTTCTGCTCCATACGAGCCGTGAAGTCATAGTTCATAAGATCGTTAAAGCTGTCATCTAGACGGTCAGTAACAATCTCACCCATCTTCTCTGCGTAGAAACGACGCTGGTCTACTTTCACGTAGCCACGATCTTGGATCGTAGAGATGATCGATGCATATGTAGAAGGACGGCCAATGCCACGCTTCTCAAGTTCTTTAACCAGTGCCGCCTCTGTAAAGCGCGCAGGTGGCTTAGTAAAGTGCTGCTTAGGCTCAAGCGATTCTAAGTCTAGCTTATCGCCCAACTGAACTGCTGGAAGAATCGTGTCTTCGTTTTTACCCATTGGGCGTTGCACGCGAGTCCAACCATCAAACTTAAGGATACGGCCTTTCGCTTTCAGCGTGTATTCCGCAGCTTTAACGCTGATAGTGGTTGAATCGTATTCTGCTGGTGTCATTTGACATGCAACGAATTGATTCCAAATCAATGAGTAAAGCTTGTGAGCGTCAGCATCAACACCTTGTAGGTCTTCTGCTTTCACCGCTACATCAGAAGGACGAATCGCTTCGTGCGCTTCTTGTGCACCTTCTTTGCTACCGTATCTTAACGGGTTAGCAGGAAGGTATTTATCGCCATACTCTGAACCGATGAAGCCACGAACTGCATCTACCGCTTCTGCACTCAAATTGGTTGAGTCAGTACGCATATACGTGATGTAACCCGCTTCATACAGACGCTGAGCCAGCATCATGGTCTTCTTAACACCGTAGCCTAGGCGAGTACTCGCCGCTTGCTGAAGTGTTGAGGTAATGTATGGAGCAGACGGCTTACTCTTCGTTGGGCGGTCTTCGCGCTTACAAACTTCGTAGCTTGCTTTTTCCAGTACCGAAAGCGCTGCTTTGGTCTCTGTCTCGTTGACAGGCTTAAACGCAACGCCATCTTTTTGTGCAACAAGCAGTTTGAATGCCGTCTTATCTTTGGTGTGTGTATTTGCGTTGATGTCCCAGAATTCTTCTGGAATGAAAGCGTTGATTTCACGCTCGCGCTCAACCAATAGTTTTACCGCTACTGACTGTACACGACCCGCAGACAAGCCACGTGCCACTTTCTTCCATAGCAATGGAGAAACCATGAAACCTACTACGCGGTCCATGAATCGGCGTGCTTGCTGTGCGTTAACACCATCCATATTCAGCTCACCAGGTGTCTGGAAAGCTTGTTGGATTGCATTCTTAGTAATCTCGTTAAAAACTACACGTTTGTATCGCTCTTCATCGCCACCGATGATCTCACGAAGGTGCCATGCGATTGCTTCCCCCTCGCGGTCCAAATCGGTTGCGAGGTAAACGTAATCAGCGTCTTTGGCTAATTTTTGCAGTTCGCTTACGACTTTTTCTTTGCCTGGAAGGATTTGGTAATTCGCATCCCAGTCATGATATGGGTTAATCCCCATTTTTTTGATTAGCGCTTTGCGGTCTTTTTCTTTTTTGACACGCGCTTTCTCTTCCGGGCTCATTCCTTTTGTAGAAATGGCAGCGGCTTTTTTCTCACCAGTGCTTTGACCGGCCGTAGGCAGATCACGCACGTGACCAACACTAGACTTAACAATAAAGTCTTTACCAAGATATTTATTTATCGTCTTAGCCTTGGCTGGTGACTCCACTATAACGAGCGATTTACCCATAACTGACTCTAACGTCCTTCATAATAATGCGGGTAACTGCCCCCTAAGGAAGGTACCCGCATAATGTTCTATTTCATTGCTTCTTTTTTTACTATTGTGCGAGATGAAAAGAAGATCAACTGCTTTTTTGAAATTCAGATCCGATTGGTTGACAATTCATCGCCTTTCTAATTTGACGAGGCAGGGTTCTGCAAAAGGTCTTGAGCGGCATATACTAAGCAGGCAAAGATTCCTCCCGCTAGTCGAATTCAATAAATTTTGTCTCTCATCACAAAATATTTTTTCTTTCACGATCAGAGTCTAACCTTAGATTACGACGCTGAAATAGCGACGATTTGCATATAAGAATCACTTACCGTGTTGCTTCTATATAAAGAAGTAAAACCTCATGGACAATACTGGTAAAACACGGAATCAGAGATTTAGGTATGCAAACCCATGATGTTTGTGGGTATACTGCTGCCACTTAAGATTTACTGAATGACGAGAACGTTATGTCTGATAGAAAACACATTGAAGAGTTCGACCTTCTTTTGATCGCTAACCAAATCATCCAAGAACACGATGACTACATCGAAGGTATGCGTGCAACGAGCGTAGTAGAAAAAGACGATGTATTGGTATTTAAAGGCGAGTACTTCTTAGATGAAAAAGGTCTGCCGACCACCAATACTACAGCTGTATTCAATATGTTTAAGTACCTTGCGCACCACCTGTCAAAAGAGTTCACGCTGAACAAATAAGCGCTTCAAAATTCAATAAAAAAGCCAGAGTTCTCACTCTGGCTTTTCTCTTTCATATAAGACGAATTAACAGCTCAAAGCTTTCAATTTATCGAAGTAATCCGGGAACGTCTTTGACGTACACTTAGGATCGTTAATCGTCACAGGCGTGTCGCTTAGCGCCACCAGCGAGAAACACATCGCCATGCGGTGATCGTCGTAGGTATCAATCGCAGCGTGCGTAAGCTGTGGTACAGGCTTCACAATGATGTAATCTTCGCCCTCTTCCACCTCTGCGCCAACTTTGCGTAGCTCAGTCGCCATAGCGGATAGACGGTCAGTCTCTTTTACACGCCAGTTGTACACGTTGCGAATCGCCGTTGTGCCTTCGGCAAACAGTGCTGTTGTCGCAATGGTCATTGCCGCATCTGGAATATGGTTGTAGTCCATATCGATGCCTTTCAGCTGGCCGACACGAGAGATAACGTAATCATCACCCCATTCGATTTCTGCACCCATTTTCTCGAGTGCATCAGCGAATTGGATATCACCTTGAATACTATTTTTACCAATACCTGTGACTTTCACTTCACCGCCTTTGATGGCCGCCGCCGCCAAGAAGTATGAAGCTGAAGACGCATCACCTTCGACCAAAAAATCACCCGGAGCGATGTAATGCTGACCAGCAGGAATAACAAACTCTTGGTAGTCGTTATTGACCACTTCGACACCAAACTGCTTCATGATATGCAGAGTAATATCGATGTAAGGCTTTGAAACCAGTTCGCCTTCAATATTGATGCGAATTTCGCCCTCAGCCAAAGGCGCTGACATTAAAAATGCCGTTAAGAATTGGCTAGAAATCGAACCATCAATCGATACAGAACCAGATTTAAGACCAGTACCGACGATTTTCAGTGGTGGGTAGTTTTCGTTTTCTAGGTAAGTAACGTCTGCACCAGCCGCTTGAAGGGCTGTCACTAGGTGACCGATCGGACGCTCTTTCATACGAGGTTCGCCAGTCAACACGTATTCACCTTCACCTAAGCACAGTGCAGCAGCGAGTGGACGCATTGCGGTGCCGGCATTACCTAAAAATAGCTCTACATGCTCAGAGACAGAAAATGGACGACCGAGACCTTCAACGACACACTCGGTTTTATCTTCAGACAATTGATATTGAACGCCAAGCTTTGTCAGTGCGTTCAACATATGACGAATGTCATCGCTGTCGAGAAGGTTTGTCAAACGAGTGGTGCCTTTTGCTAAAGCAGCAAGCAATAGAGCTCGGTTGGAAACGCTTTTTGATCCAGGAAGGTTCACTTCCCCGTGAATTTTATTGATGGGTTGTAACGTTAGGCTTTCCATTAAAAGTTGATAATCCTTTGTGCTCTCACTTCACGTTTTTTGAGAGCTAAACAATTCTTCGTGGATTCAGACTAACGAAAAAACCATCACAAAACCAGAGTAAATCCATGCTAATTTTTGAATAATTAGTCAGCTTAGATTTTACTGTGCAAACGTTGGCTTAGTAAGCTATATCCACTCGAACGCCGTCATCAAAATAGAGGATGCGAACATCGTCTCCACGCTTAAACAGCATGCTATTGTCAACATCTTGAATTACGTTAATAAGTTTGTTGCCATCGACTTTGACCAAGAGTTCGACAAGCTTGTATTCCACCGTGTATTCGTAGTTGCTACGGTTTCTCACTACGGCTGCGCCAGCTAGCGCCCCAACCGCGGTCGCAACTTCTTTACCTGTACCACCACCAAATTGGTTACCCACTAAACCGCCGATCGTCGCACCCAATAGTGTTTCCCAGCCATTACTTTGTGATTGTTTCACCTCTTGTTGCGTAATGTATCGCACAGAATCGACTTTGCCATACACCACTTGATTTACAGGTTTTGCTACATTTCTTTCATAGGCTGCATTGGCGAAAAATGGCAAAAACAGTATGATCCATGCCCATCGTTTTATATTAAGTCTTACTCCGCTCATAATAAGCTCCTATAGGCTCTGATGTTGGTAAAGTTTTCTTTATGACAATCTATTTAACTGAACTTGATGACTCGCATTCGTTTCCATCGCCGTACGAAGCACTGAGCGACCCAAACGGTTTGCTAGCCTTTGGTGGGGATCTCAACCCTGAACGCATTCTTAACGGCTATCACCAAGGTATTTTTCCATGGTATGGCCCTGGTGAGCCCATTCTTTGGTGGAGTCCTTCTCCAAGAGCCGTTTTTGATCCTTTATCATTTAAGCCTTCAAAAAGCCTAAAAAAGTTTCAGCGTAAACAACAGTATAAAGTAACGCTAAACAATGCAACCGAACGCGTAATTCAATTATGTTCTTCGACTCGTCCTGCTGAAGAGACTTGGCTAAATGAGGATATGCAAGCATCCTATATTGAACTCGCCAAACACGGTCATTGCCACTCAGTAGAAGTATGGCACGAGGATCAACTCGTTGGCGGTTTATACGGCATCAGTGTTGGACAACTTTTTTGTGGTGAGTCGATGTTTAGCCTTAAAGACAACGCATCTAAGATTGCATTGTGGTATCTCTGCGACCATTTGGCGTCAAACCACGGTCAATTAATCGATTGTCAGGTAATGAACCCGCACCTAGCTTCACTTGGCGCATTTGAACTTGAACGTGACGACTTCGTACAAAAACTACTATCTTTAAGAGGTAAGAACACCGATTTGGGCACGTTTGAACCACAGATTTTGCAGGACGCGGTATCATGAGCACAGATCTCCAACACATCCGTATCGGCTTGACCAACAACCATACATGCAGTTACTTGCCGGAGCGTGAAGAACGCGTGGCTGTGGCACTCGATGCCAGCTTGCATACAGAACAAAACTATCAAGTATTGATGGCGAACGGCTTTCGTCGAAGTGGCGACACCATCTATAAACCTCATTGTGAACAGTGCAATGCTTGTCAGCCAATCCGCATTGCGGTGCCAGACTTTCGTCCTTCTAAGAGCCAAAAGCGCCTGTTGAATAAAGCCCGTTCCCTACGTTGGACGCTCAAACCTGAGCTAGACCAAGATTGGTTCCAGCTTTACAGCAGATACATAACTGCACGGCACAAAAATGGCACCATGTATCCTCCTCGTGAAGATGAGTTCGCTCGATTTGCTCAAACAACATGGTTAACAACCGGATTTCTGCATGTCTATGATGAAAATGATCGACTTCTCGCAGTTGCGGTTACGGATATCATGGATAACAGCGCGAGTGCTTTTTATACCTTCTTTGATCCCGATTACCCTTTATCTCTTGGGACTTTAGGGGTTCTTTTCCAACTTGAATATTGCCAACAGAACGGCAAACATTGGCTATATTTGGGCTATCAGATCGATGAATGTCCAGCGATGAACTACAAAACTCGCTTTCAACGACACCAAAGGCTAGTAAATCAGCGTTGGCAAGGGTAGAATACGCCCCAACTTTACATAATTACTGTTTAGCGGCAAAATAAGCGCGCTAATACCGCCTAATTTCTAAAGAGGATTAAATGGCTAAAGAAGACGTAATTGAGATGCAAGGCACTGTGCTTGACACTCTACCAAACACTATGTTCCGCGTTGAACTTGAAAACGGTCACGTTGTGACTGCACACATCTCTGGCAAGATGCGTAAGAACTACATCCGTATTCTTACTGGTGATAAAGTAACTGTAGAGATGACTCCATACGACCTATCTAAAGGCCGCATCGTCTTCCGTGCTCGTTAATCTCTGATTTTCGAATACAATAAAAAACGAAGCTTATGGCTTCGTTTTTTATTGCCTGTCTTTTGCTCTCAACACCAAGCTTGCTTTTGGGCGTTTCAATACACTCAACAGACTTGTTCCATTCTTGCAGACACAAAAAAGCGCACGCCTAGGCGCACGCTTTTAAAGTAGATATAAACAAAGAATTAGTGAAGTGCTGCTTCTTTCTCGCTTAGGTATTCGAACTTAAGTTCGTCTTTCACTAGCGTTACTTTCACAGTACCACCATCCACCAATGAGCCAAATAGAAGTTCATTCGCCAAAGGTTTCTTGAGCTGCTCTTGGATAACTCGTCCCATAGGACGTGCCCCCATCGCTTTGTCGTAGCCTTTGTGAGCTAACCAATGACGCGCATCTTGTGATACTTCCATTGATACGCCACGAGCGTCCAGTTGAACTTGTAGTTCCACGATGAACTTATCAACCACTTGGTGGATCACCGCTTCATCTAGGCTGTTGAACCAAATGATATTGTCTAGACGGTTACGGAATTCTGGTGTGAACACCTTCTTGATTTCCGCCATCGCGTCATGACTATTATCTTGCTGGATAAGACCGATCGATTTCTTCTCAGTCTCTGCAACACCTGCGTTGGTTGTCATCACAAGGATCACGTTACGGAAATCGGCTTTGCGTCCATTGTTGTCCGTCAGCGTACCGTTATCCATCACTTGCAGTAGCAAGTTAAAGATATCTGGGTGTGCTTTCTCGATTTCATCAAGCAGAACCACTGAGTGAGGGTGTTTCAGCACGGCGTCGGTTAGTAAGCCACCTTGATCGTAACCAACATAACCTGGAGGCGCACCAATCAAACGGCTCACCGAGTGACGCTCACCATACTCAGACATATCGAAACGAAGAAGCTCAATGCCAAGTAGCTTCGAAAGCTGAACAGTCACCTCTGTTTTACCTACCCCTGTAGGGCCCGCAAACAAGAATGAACCAACAGGTTTGTTATCCACGCCAAGACCAGCACGAGATAACTTGATGGCTTCAGACAGCGCATCAATCGCCGTATCTTGACCGAATACAAGCATCTTCATCTTGTCATCCAGATTCTTCAGAATGTCTTTGTCTGAAGACGACACTGATTTCTCTGGAATACGAGCCATTTTCGCAACCATCGCTTCGATGTCTGCTACACCGACCGTTTTCTTACGACGACTTGCTGGTGCTAGACGGCTACGTGCACCCGCCTCATCAATCACATCAATGGCTTTGTCTGGTAGATGACGTTCGTTAATGTACTTCGCCGATAGCTCTACAGCAGCACGCAATGCTTTGTTGGTGTAACGCACTTCGTGGTGAGCTTCGTACTTAGGCTTAAGGCCAATCAAAATCTTCGTCGTATCATCCAAAGAAGGCTCAACTACATCGATCTTTTGGAAACGACGAGATAGCGCGCGTTCTTTCTCAAAGATGTTGCTGTACTCTTGGTACGTCGTTGAACCGATACAACGCAACTTACCGCTACTCAGTAGAGGTTTGATCAGGTTAGCTGCGTCAACTTGACCGCCAGAAGCTGCCCCCGCACCGATGATGGTATGAATTTCATCAATGAACAGAATCGCATCTTCTTCTTTCTCAAGCTGCTTCAAAACTGACTTAAAGCGTTTCTCAAAATCACCACGGTATTTAGTGCCAGCCAGTAGAGAACCAATATCTAAGGAATAAATCACACTATTTTGAATCACTTCAGGCACTTGGCCTTCTACAATTCTCCACGCAAGACCTTCCGCGATAGCCGTTTTACCTACGCCAGCTTCACCCACAAGTAATGGGTTGTTCTTACGACGACGGCACAGCACTTGAATCGTGCGCTCAAGCTCTTTGTCACGGCCAATCAATGGGTCGATATTACCCGCTTTCGCAACTTGGTTTAGGTTCGTTGCAAAGCTTTCCAGACGCTCTTCTGGGTTGGTTTCTTCAGGTGCTTCTGAGCCAAACGAATCAGATGAAGAGGAATCTTCACTTGAACCCGATGCTTTAGTAATGCCGTGAGAGATAAAGTTAACGATGTCCAAACGAGAGATATCGTTCTTCTTGAGTAGGTAAGCAGCGTGAGATTCTTGCTCGCTGAAAATCGCAACAAGGACATTTGCCCCAGTCACTTCACTGCGACCAGACGACTGAACATGGAAGACGGCGCGTTGTAATACACGCTGGAAACTCAATGTCGGCTGGGTTTCGCGCGTCTCATCGCTTTCAGGAATGAGCGGCGTTGTTTGGTCGATAAAAATATCGAGTTCGTTACGCAAAGCATCAAGGTCCGCTTTGCAGGCTAGAAGGGCTTCCTTAGCTGCATCATTTTCCAACAATGCAAGTAGGAGGTGTTCGACAGTCATGAACTCGTGGCGTTTGTCACGTGCACGAGCGAATGCACCGTTAAGGCTTGACTCTAGTTCTTTATTTAGCATAAGTACCTCCCGAAAGAACAACTTTGGTTGCTCGAGCAAGTCTTCTTATTACGCTTGCTCCATAGTACATAGTAGCGGATGCTCATTCTCCCTTGAGTACATCGTCACTTGCGCTACTTTTGTTTCAGCAATTTCTGCACTGTAAGTGCCACAGATTGCCTTTCCTTCATAGTGGATCTTGAGCATGATTTGCGTTGCTTTATCAATATCATGTGAAAAAAATCGCTCAAGCACCTCTATGACGAAATCCATAGGTGTATAGTCATCATTGTTGAGTACAACGTTGTATAGCTTTGGTGGCTGAACTTTTGTACTTTCGCGCTCCAGAAGATCAGAGTCTGGAGTCACCCATTCAAAATTTTTACTCATGGCAATTCAAAGATATCGTATCAAAGGGTTGATGTTTTCGACCTATAAAAACAATCTACCATAAGCATGCCATGCGGTGTAGTGAGATGTGGCACCTAATTCGAATTTGATAGATAAATTTTGCTTCCTTACATAGAGACTAATGCACCTCTGTCAGGCGCGCAAATAAAAGATTTTTATCACTTAGAACCGATTTTTTTGCTGTTAGAACTATCAATTTAAATGCGCTCTGTTTCCCCCTTGTTATTACAATCATCAAACCCACCAAGATCACACTTACAGAGGAAAAAGAGCTAAATATCACGAAAACATCACTTTTTATTCATTTAGTAGAATCTTCTAATATAGGCAATTTGGTTAGTATCCCTTCCCTTGATATCAAACCCTTGCAGTCCTTTTGACTAAAAGCCATCGCATGCGCCAGAAACAGTTTGCAAAAATGTTAATCTCAAAAGTGATTTGTTTTCAAATATGTTTCTGATTGTTGACTTTCACTATTGACTGTCGAGATTCATTGACTACAGTGGAAAGTGTTGATGCATAAATCCTCATTCTGGGTTTGTTGGTTTTCTAACATTCTGGTGAATATGGATATGCTCACTCGACGTGTGTTAGCAATCGCGAAAATAGTAACGGCTAACAATGAGACCAAGTTAAAGGTATAGCTTGGGTGAAGTAACAACATCAGTAAAAAATGCATGAGGGATGTAAAAGCATGGCTACAGGTACAGTAAAGTGGTTTAACAATGCCAAAGGATTTGGGTTTATCTGTTCAGATGAAGAAGAAGGAGATATTTTCGCCCACTACTCAACTATCCAAATGGACGGTTATCGTACACTGAAAGCAGGCCAACAAGTCTCATACGAGGTTGAAAAAGGTCCAAAAGGTTCACACGCAAGTAGCGTCGTGCCAGTAGAAGGCCAAGCCAAATAACCAGAGCGCTGTCGGAAAGACAAAACATTTGCTCCTGTAGAAGCACTACACAGTTCTGCTTTTATAAAGAGAAAAATAAACCCGCCAAAGAGCGGGTTTATTGTTTTTATCGGTTTTATATTCGCGCCACTGAAGTAGCGCGAGAACCATCTATATATTACTTGTTAATAATGGTGTTCAACGTCGCACTTGGGCGCATCAATGTAGACGCTAGCGCATCATCCAGTGAGTAGTAACCACCTAGTTCCCCTTTCACACCTTGCGCAGAATTCAGCTCAGAAACGATCGCCTCTTCTTGCTCTGCCAATGCTTTTGCCACTGGTGCAAACTCAGCCGCTAGGTCAGCATCTACCGTTTGCTCTGCTAGCGCTTTTGCCCAGTAAGATGCTAGGTAGTAGTGACTACCGCGGTTATCCAATTCACCAACTTTTCGCGATGGCGACTTGTTGTTGTCTAAGAACTCACCCGTCGCTTTATCAAGTGCGTCAGCAAGCACTTGTGCTTTTGCATTGCCAGCAACGGTGCTTAGGTGCTCAAGCGATGCCGCTAGTGCAAGGAACTCACCCAAAGAATCCCAACGCAGGTGGTTTTCTTTTTCTACCTGTTGAACGTGTTTAGGTGCTGAACCACCTGCACCTGTCTCAAATAGACCGCCACCGTTCATTAGTGGAACAATAGATAGCATCTTCGCAGAAGTACCAAGTTCTAGGATTGGGAACAGGTCAGTTAGGTAGTCACGAAGTACGTTACCAGTTACTGAAATGGTATCTAGACCTTCTTTAATACGCTCTAGAGAGAACTTACATGCATCGATTGGTGCAAGAATCTTAATCTCTAAGCCTGACGTATCATGCTCTGGTAAGTATGCGTTAACTTTCTTGATCAGTTCTGCGTCATGAGCACGAGCTTCATCTAGCCAGAATACGGCTGGAGCGCCTGTCGCACGAGCACGAGTAACCGCAAGTTTCACCCAATCTTGGATTGGCGCGTCTTTCACCTGACACATACGGAAGATATCGCCTTCTTCTACTGCTTGCTCTAGAAGCACCGCACCAGAAGCATCTACAACACGTACAGTACCCGCTTTATCTAGGATGAACGTCTTGTCGTGTGAACCGTACTCTTCCGCTTTTTGAGCCATTAGACCCACGTTTGGCACACTACCCATTGTTGTTGGATCAAATGCACCGTGTTCTTTACAGAAGTCGATAACCGCTTGGTAAATACCTGCATAGCTGCGATCTGGGATCATTGCTTTGGTATCTTTCTGCTTGCCATCAGGTCCCCACATTTGGCCAGAAGCACGTAGCATTGCCGGCATCGAAGCATCAACGATGATGTCACTTGGTACGTGTAGGTTAGTAATACCGCGATCTGAGTCAACCATAGCTAGTGCTGGCTGTGTTTCGTATACCGCAAGAATAGCTGCTTCGATTTCTGCTTTTTGTTCTGCAGGTAGCGCTTCAATCTTCGCATATACATCACCGATACCGTTGTTTACGTCAACGCCTAGCTCTTCAAACAGCTTACCGTATTTCGCAAATACGTCTTTGTAGTAAACCTTAACTGCGTGACCGAAGATAACTGGATCCGATACCTTCATCATGGTTGCTTTCATATGTAGAGAGAGCAGTACATCTTGCTGTTTTGCTTCTGCAATTTCTTTCTCGAAGAACTCAACAAGCGCTTTCTTGTTCATTACTGAACAATCGATCACTTCTTTGGCTTGCAGAGGGAATGCTGATTTAAGTTCTTTTACCGAACCATCAGCAGCAACAAATTCGATTGTAACGTCGGTAGCACCTGAGATAGTCGTCGATTTTTCACTACCGAAGAAATCGTTATCAGCCATGCTTGAAACGTGAGATTGAGAGTCTGCTGACCACGCGCCCATTGAATGCGGGTTTTTCTTTGCGTAGTTCTTCACTGAAAGTGGTGCACGACGGTCTGAGTTACCTTCACGCAAAACTGGGTTAACCGCACTACCTTTGATTTTGTCGTAAGTCGCTTTGATCGCTTCTTCTTCGTAAGTGCTTGGCTCTTCTGGGTAGTTTGGTAGCTCGTAGCCTTTCGCTTGCAGCTCTTTAATAGCGGCCTTTAGCTGTGGGATTGACGCTGAGATGTTTGGAAGCTTAATGATGTTCGCTTCAGGCGTTTTCGCCAATTCGCCTAATTCTGCTAGCGCGTCACCGATGCGCTGATCTTCTTTCAAATGTTCTGGGAAGTTAGCGATGATGCGACCCGCTAACGAAATATCACGTGTATCTACATTAATGCCAGACGATGCAGTAAACGATTGAATGATTGGTAGTAATGAATAGGTTGCTAACGCCGGGGCTTCATCAGTGATTGTGTAGATAATTGTAGGTTTTTCTGTAGGCATGAAATTTCCCTATTTTTTACTCAACTAAGCTGAACAACTCAGCAACTGAGTTCGTTGAATTTACGCATTGCTTAACGTTAGTAGTGCATTCCTCCTCACCAACGCGACATGCGGTTTGCACTCTTTTTTATAGTTTGGAGCTCTTAGGCTCTCTATCCATGAGTGCACTTTGTGCCAAGTTTGCTTTCATGTGGTTCTTTTGCAAAAACACCGCACTAAAAGCAACTTGGCTATATCATTAAACAAATAACACGAAATAGTCTATTATTCTGTGCGCATTTGTTAGTTTTAGGCGCGCAAATGATAGCCGATAAGAAGAAAACATAAAACTTTCAAACACAGTTCATTTACATTTTTGCAAGGTAGTTAACATGTCATCTCGCACGGGTCATGAAAAAGGTCGCCGTAGTAACCATTCCAAACCGAGCCATTTTAAACGCTCTGGTAAGCCAAATCATTCAAATGGACAGGCTAAAAATCGACCTAGTCGCCCTACCCGTTCTTCAAAATCCCCTAAACCGCGTATTGCACCCGAAGATCGTAAGGTGATCATTTTCAATAAGCCCTATGACACGTTAAGCCAATTTACTGATGGCGATGGCCGTAAAACGCTAGCTGATTATATTCCTGTAAAAGATGTCTATGCGGCAGGCCGATTAGACAGAGACAGCGAGGGTCTAATGGTGCTAACAAATGATGGCATCTTGCAGGCAAAGTTAACGCAGCCCCAATCAAAGTCACCGAAGACTTACTGGGTACAGGTTGACGGTGCTCCGACTGAAGAAGACTTAGAGAAGCTACGTAAAGGCGTTGAGTTGAAAGATGGCATGACATTACCTGCAAAAGTCGAAGTAATGCCAGAGCCAGAGATCTGGGAAAGAACTCCGCCTGTCCGCTTTCGAGCAAACATTCCGACTACTTGGTTAGCTATCACTATTATAGAAGGGAGAAACCGTCAGGTAAGACGTATGACCGCGCACATTGGCTTCCCAACGCTGCGTTTAGTTCGTTACTCGATGGGCGGTATTGTTCTTGACGATTTAAAGCCAGGGGAGTGGCGAGAAATAAAGCTCTAGGCTTAAACCTCAAAAAACATAAAAGCAGGCAATCACCTGCTTTTTTAGTTTTTGTCGTTACCAATAACGATTATTGTTGAGCAACCCACTTTTTGAAGGTTTCTTTTTCTTCTGGTGTCGCTTTTTGGTACATCGTCTTAAGTAAATCTACCATTTGACTGTCTTGCGCAGTTGGCGATTGTGTGGAGGCTTCTGTAACCGCTTTTGGTTCCACACCGGTCACCGCTTGGCTATGTTGGTTTACAGTCACATATGTCACAGCAACGCCAGCTACACCACCAGCAATATTATAGTTACGAGCTTCCTGTGCGTAGTTACGACCAATTTGCACGCCATCAGACTCAAGAACGTCCTCAACAAGATCGATTGGCTGACCTTTAGAGTCTAGTAATTGCCATTCTAAAGGAGAGATGTTGGTTTGTGCTTGGCGGTAAGTTTTGAATTCTGGCAGCTCGAATTTTAGTTCTTCATTCTTCACATCGAACTTAGCAATAATAGCGTCGCCATAAACCCCTTTGATATCATCGCCAATTTCAAATTCTGGTTGGTATTTGAAGACAATTTGGTTAGTACCGTCAGGGATCTCTATTGTTTTCTCATCCGAAAACAAGCCACCTTCAAGCTTTGGTTTCTCCATGTTTACTGCTAGCAACTTCACATCTTCAGGAACAACCAAAGTTGTCGCAGCGTATAAATTTGTACTAGCCAAAACAGAAAGCGCCATCGCCATTTTTAATGAGAACTGCATAGAAGTTAAATCCTTATCTCCAATAGTAAAAGACCCAGCATAAAGCTGGGTCTTACAATATCAAACTGGGTTTTGATTACCAGTAGAAACGTGCACCAACACCGAAGTCAGTCTTGCTGTCTGTCTTCACGTTGTCAGTTGAAGTCTCTTCAAATACGTATGCACCTTCAGCGAATACGCGAGCCCATTTAGAGAACTTGTACTCAACACCAGCGTAGAAGCGAGAATCGTCGCCATCTACAGTGCCAGCTTTGTCAGAAGAAGACATTACTAGCTCGTAACCAGAGTAAAGAGTTGTCTTAGGAGCTACTGCGAACATACCTGCTAGAGAGATACCGTGAGAATCAACAGTTTCGTTAGATAGCTTGTTGTCATCTTCGTTGTAGTAGTAAGTTGCGCCAAGAGTGTGCTCACCTAGTGCGTACTCACCAGTTACTTCGAAAGATAGGTTTTCGCTATCAGACTTCTCTACGTGAGTTACTTTAGAAGGCTTGCCGTCGATTACTAGATCTTTTTCAGTAGTAATTGCGATGTCGTTTTTAGAGCTAAGAACACCAGCGTGTACAGATAAGTCGCCAAAAGACTTACCTACGAAAACTTCAAGAATTTCTTCGTTTTTACCTTTCTCACCTAGAGCGTAACCCGCTTTTAGCCAGAAAGCATCGTTTTCGAATGCGTATTTAATTTGAGAATCGTTGTTCCACTCGTGTCCGTAAAGAAGTGCAGAACCACCGAAGAAGTATGAGTAGTCAGCACCGTAAACGTCATCTGCGAAAGTACCTTCTTTACCGAAGCGGATAGTACCCATTTCGCCCATGTCGAAACCGAAGATGTGACGACGAACGAATACAGTATCGTCTGTACGCTCGCTTGAATCAGCACCAGCGCCGTAGTTGTCACCAAGAGCAACACCGATTTCAACTTCACCTAGTACTTTTAGGCTGTCGTTTACAACGTAAACGCCGTTTACACCCATACGTGAAGAGCTAGTGTTTAGCTCAGCAGTGTGGTCAGTGCTGTCTAGGAATAGAAGAGTTGGACGTAGTTGACCGTAAAAGTCTACAGAACCTTCTTCAGATTTGAATACTTCAGCTGCATTCACAGTAGTTGCTGTAGCAGCAACCGCTAGTGCTAAAAGAGTCTTTTTCATAATTAATCCACTGCCTTTTCTTAGTTCGGGATATCCTTGTCCGATTCCCTTTTTTTATATTTTTGAAACCGCTTGTTATCGAAACGTAA
Source organism: Vibrio sp. M260121 (assembly GCF_036533715.1). Lineage (NCBI taxonomy): Bacteria > Pseudomonadati > Pseudomonadota > Gammaproteobacteria > Vibrionales > Vibrionaceae > Vibrio > Vibrio sp. M260121. The sequence continues at coordinate 131,751 of NZ_JATABF010000004.1, forward strand.
CAATGATTGGTCTGCAAAATCTGGGCACTAGAGTGCAAAAGATTATTCTGCCTGTCAAATTTTCTAAATAGAAATATCAAAAAACAAAAACATACTTTAAAAACAATAATTTAAAAATTTATATTTAAATTATTCGATGAAGTTCTAAACTACAAACTTGATTTTTCGTAATTTAGTGATTCGTAAATAACAAATACAAAACACCTAAAAATTGCAAAAATAAAGACAAAAACAGAATATATGACTATATGAATGGCATTTTTGAAGCTTTATATTTTTCGCCAAATGAAATTATTTTCATTTAGTTGGAGTTCAATATTTTTTTGTGAACAAGATCTACATTCCGCACAAAAGCATTCCATTTTGTGAACTACTGTCGAACCAGTGATGTGTGCTACTATGCGCCTCCAACGCACTTGAGGCCCGTATGCTAACCAGTAACATCCAAAAATCGATTCGAACCAGTTATCAGAACTTGCAAGCTCAACTGGATAACTTTGTTCCGAGACGAGCACAAAACTACCTCGTCGCTGAGATCGCAAAAACGCTATGCGGGCAATACCACAAATCAAATAGAATGCTGGTAGCCGAGGCAGGAACCGGTATCGGTAAGTCACTCTCCTATTTAATGGCGGCGATTCCTGTCGCGGTTTACAACAACCGCAAAGTAGTGATTTCAACTGCGACAGTGGCCTTGCAAGAGCAATTGGTGAATAAAGACCTCCCTCTTTTCCGCCGAATTACGGATCGAGAGTTCTCTTTTATTCTTGCTAAAGGGCGTCAACGCTATTGCTGCGCAGAAAAGCTTGCTACAGCCAGTGGTGTAGATGGTGGCCAGCTAGCGATGTTTGAGACCAAGCCTAAGAAAAAAGACATCGAACTCCTAGAGACTATGTATCGTTCTCTTGCTCAAGGTAAGTGGGATGGCGACCGTGACTCTTGGCCAAAACCAATAGATGATCGTCTATGGCAGCTTATTGTGAGTGATAAGCACAGCTGCAATAACAGCTTACCAGCCCATCGCAACTGCCCTTTTCAAAAAGCTCGATCAGAGTTAGACAAGAATGATGTCATCATTGCGAACCATTCTTTAGTTATGGCTGATGCAGATTTAGGCGGTGGCGTGATTCTCCCTGAACCTGAAAACACGATTTATGTGTTTGATGAGGCCCATCACCTACCCCATGTTGCTCGCGACCATGCATCCGCCTCTGCGAGTTTGAAAGGTGCAGCGGCTTGGTTGGAAAAGCTTAATCAATCGACCAGTAAGTTTTCATCTCTAGCAGACGAGAAGCGTGTCGCGCGTTTTCGCAATGATTTGCAGGAATCGGTGCAAGAGCTCATCCCAGCACTGAGTCAACTATCCAAACAGTTCGATCCTGCACAGTTTGAAGAAAACATTTATCGCTTTGAACATGGTGAGCTGCCAGAGTGGTTAGAAAACCAATCTAAAGACCTCAAACAACTGAGTAAAAAAGCAAACCAAAGTGTTGCGAAGATCGCCGATCTTATTGCTGAAAGAGTTAAAGATGGCGAACTTTCATCAAGGTTGGCAGAACCAGCGCTCGCTGAATTGGGTTTTTACATTCAGCGCCTGGAAAACCTTGCACAGGTGTGGAATCTGATGGCAGAGCCTACCCGTGACAAAGGTGCCCCTTTGGCCCGATGGCTGGAAAAACACCCTGACCGAGAAGGCGATTACATTGTTAGTGTTTCTCCACTAGAGATTGGCTGGCAACTCGATCAACAAATCTGGAGCCGATGTATTGGTGCAGTCCTCGTATCTGCGACAATGCGAGCTCTGAACTCGTTCAACTATTTCTGTCATCAAGTTGGTGTCGATGCAAAACCTGAGTCTGGCACTCAGTTCTTAGCATTGGCTTCTCCGTTCGACTATCAAAACCAAGCCGAGCTTTTGATTCCGGCAATGAGGTACGAGCCTCAAGCGCCGCAATTTACCGAATATCTTATTGAAATTTTGCCTAAGTATTTAGAAGACAACAAAGCAAACTTAGTATTATTCTCCTCTTATTGGCAAATGAACCAAGTGGCGGATGCGTTAAATTCAGACTTCATAAAGCGAGGCTGGGCACTACAAGTTCAAGGCGAAAGTTCACGCGCAGAAATTCTAAAAAAACATAAAAAACTCGTAGATCAGCAGAAAACTAGCATTCTTTTCGGTACAGGAAGCTTCTCAGAAGGCCTTGATTTACCGGGTGAACTACTAGAAAACCTCATCATCACTAAGATTCCATTTGGAGTCCCTACTTCGCCGGTAGAACAGGCTCACTCGGAATACATAGAGAAGAAAGGAGGAAACCCATTTATGCAGATCACCGTTCCTGATGCGAGCAAAAAGCTGATTCAAAGTGTCGGTCGTTTACTGCGCAAAGAACGCGATTCTGGTAGAGTGACCATCCTTGATAGACGTTTAGTAACAAAACGCTACGGGCAAGCTTTAATTGACTCGCTTCCGCCGTTTAAACGCAAGATCGAATATTAGAAGAATAACTATTTATGGAAATGATTGAGCCAACCATGCTGTTGGTCTTGGCGCTAGTCGCTTTTGTTGCTGGATTTATTGATGCTGTAGCCGGTGGCGGAGGCATGCTTACTGTCCCCGCTTTGCTATCGTTAGGACTTCCGCCACATATTGCATTAGGAACCAACAAACTAGCCGCATCTTTTGCTTCTTCCACTGCCGCTTTTACTTATTATAGAAAGCGCTTGTTCAAACCACAGTGCTGGGGAAGAGCGTTTGTAGCAACCCTCATTGGCGCGACATTAGGAACGCTGTTTGTTGATGCTATTAGTACAGAATGGTTAGAGAAGGTTTTACCTCTTATTATTCTTGCGGCCGCCATGTACACCGTATTCCACAAAACACCGCAATCAACACATCAGAGCCCAACACCAGAGCCGTGCCCTATGCTAAATAAAAAACAGTATGCACAGGGGTTTACGATTGGCTTTTATGATGGTCTAGCAGGCCCTGGTACCGGTGCTTTTTGGACAGTAAGCTCGATGGCACTTTATCGATTGAACATCTTGCTTGCGTCAGGCCTAGCAAAAGCAATGAACTTCACCAGCAACTTTACTTCTCTCATCACTTTTGCTGTTTTAGGTCATATCAACTGGGTGCTAGGCTTAACTATGGGAGTCTGTTTAATGGCTGGCGCTTTTGTTGGCGCACATTCCGCTATTCGGTTTGGCTCCAAATTCATTCGCCCAGTGTTTGTCACTGTGGTCAGTGTGTTGGCGATAAAACTTGCCTATGACGCGTGGTTTGTGGGATTAACATGAACATTAAACAACTTTCTGAAAACTTAAATCAGATGTCTAATCAAGCAGCCATGCTTGATCGCCAACGCGGCGAACATCATGTTCCACTCTTTGATGAGCGCTTGTTTCATTGCCGTTCTCGTTTGCTTACACCATGTATTAAAGAGGCAAATGCAACACTGGATGCTATCATCCGCGAGCAAAATGAAGGAAAGCTCACAGCCCTTCGAGCTGAGTACTTAACGGAGCGTCTGGTAGCACAAATCACCGCGATTCAACGTGAAATTTCCACGACTAAGATTCGTAAAGGCGAGATCAAACACAGCAGCCACTTCCGAAAACCCATCAATGTGATGTACCAGGAATTGGCACAGCATCAGGAGTGGGCTCGCCGTTTACGCGAAATGGTATTAGAGAAGCAAAGAGCGGTCGAAATAGCACCAAGCTTTACTAGAGCAGAGGCTCAGAAAGTCTTGCTCGCCACCGAACAACGACTAGAACGTTGCGAAGCAGCCCTGCTTAAATTAGAGAACCAAATTACTCATAGGGAAAAGAACCAATAATGTCAGAACAGCCAAAATCTCCTCTCGATGACGCGCCAGCAGAGATCAAACTCGCGGTTGATTTAATTTACCTGCTCGAAACCAACGAGATAGATCCTGAGACTGCACTCAAAGCGCTAAAGATCGTGCAAAATGATCTGGAAAACAAACTTAAAGCACAGTAGCAACTTGCTATTTGGCCTTGTCTCACTAGTCTCCCTCCCCCCTTGCATGAGAACCATTTGCACCTTCCCGTTGCAATGGTAACATCATACGCAAACACGCCCCTTGAGAAGGATAAAAAATGAAAGTAATTAGCTTTAACATCAATGGACTTCGTGCGCGTCTGCATCAACTACAAGCGCTTATCGACAAACACCAACCAGACGTGATTGGTCTTCAAGAAATCAAGGTACACGATGAAGCATTCCCTATCGAAGATGTCGAGGCGATGGGCTACAAAGTTTACTTTCACGGTCAAAAAGCCCACTACGGTGTGGCAATGCTATGCAAACAAGAACCGATCAGCGTTCAAAAAGGTTTCCCAACCGACAATGAAGAACATCAAAAACGCATGATCATGGCGACGTTTGAAGATGAGAACGGAGATAAGGTAACGGTTCTAAATGGTTACTTCCCTCAAGGCGACAATATTGCTCACGAAACCAAGTACCCGTACAAACGTCAGTTCTACAAAGATTTGATGACTTACCTGAACGATCACCACACTAACGATGAACAACTGATCGTCATGGGTGACATTAACATCAGCCCAATTGATTCAGATATCGGCATTGGCGAACCAAACCGTAAGCGTTGGTTGAAGACAGGGAAATGCTCATTCCAACCGGAAGAGCGTGAATGGTTGAAAACCTTATTAGACTGGGGCTTCGAAGATACTTTCCGTAACCTGCACCCAGAAGTCAATGACCGTTTCTCATGGTTTGATTATCGCTCTCGCGGTTTCGATGATAATAGAGGCCTGCGTATCGACGTTATTCTGGCGACACCATCGCTGGCGAAAAAGTGTGTTGAATCAGATATCGATTATGAACTACGTGGTATTGAAAAGCCTTCTGACCACGCCCCGATCTGGTCTACTTTCCAATAGCCAAATCACTTTCCAAAAAACCAAAAGAGCGCCAATCGACGCTCTTTTTCTTTTCATTCACTATTTTGCTGGTGACGATTTAGCTTAGTGGCCTTAGGTATGCCAAGAAGCGCTTCTCTGCCATTTTAAAACACCACAAAATAATGAAGGTCAATGCCATGTAGAAGAGTCCCGCTGTTAGGAATGACTCAAATGGTGCGTAGTATCGAGAGTTCACCAAACGAGCAGCCCCTGTCAGATCCATAATGGTAATAATACCCGCGACCGCACTGCCATGAAGCATGAAGATGACTTCATTGGAGTAAGCTGGCAATGCACGACGCAAAGCACTTGGCAAAATAATGCGGCGATAAGTCATAAACTTGCTCATACCGTATGCTTTAGCGGCTTCGACTTCGCCTTTAGGCAAGCCATTAATAGCCCCACGAATAATTTCCGCCGTATAGGCTGATGTGTTCAGTACGAAAGCCACCAGCGCACAGAACCAAGCGTTTTCCCATAGTGTGTCTTTAACCGGGAAGAATTGGTCCATACCGTAATAGATAAGGTAGAGCTGCACAAGCAAAGGAGTTCCACGGAAAAAGTAAATAAATGCCCATGATGGCAAGCTTAATGCGTAATTCGTACTGTTACGCGCGATAGCTAAGGGAATTGATACACATAGACCAATCACCAGCGCTAACGCAACAAGCCATACTGTCGTCCACAATCCATCAAGATAGACCGGGAAGCTTTCAATTATCAATGAAAAATCCATGGCTTACCTCGCGTGAATACTGAATTTACGTTCCACCAGCTTAAGCAAACCGGTTGAAACGCTGGTAAAGAACAAAAAGATGATCGCGACGGCCATATAGAAGGTGAACGGCATCTTGGTTGTACCTGCTGCCAATGAGCTCATACGAACCATGTCTTCCAAACCGATGATGGAAACCAATGCCGTCGTTTTCAGTAGAACCAACCAGTTGTTACCAAAGCCAGGTAAGGCATGTCGAATCATTTGAGGTAATAAGATTCTGCGAAACGACATTACAGGGCTCATGCCATAAGCTTTTGCCGCCTCTAATTCGCCTTTGTCTACGGCCATGATCGCACCACGGAACGTCTCAGCCATGTAAGCACCAAAGATAAATCCAATGGTCAGCACGCCTGCAATAAAAGGGCTGACGTCAATATAATCAGGCAAGTAAGAAGTCCACTCATGGTTAGGGTCACTTGCAGTAAACCACTCGTTGAGTGTCTCATTGATCGAATAAAGACTGTTGTTTAATAGAATTTGACCACCGAAGAAGATCAGCATCATCAAAACAAGGTCTGGAATGCCACGAATAATGGTGGTGTAAAGTGTCGCTATGGCTCTCGCCCACTTGTAAGGCGCCAGTTTTGCTAACGCACCAAGCATACCGAGAATCATGGCTAAAAGAAGTGAAAGTACAGCGACTTCTATGGTTACTAGCGCCCCTTTTAAAATCGAGGCTTCATATCCTTGTAGATCCAGCATAGGTGAGTTCCTAATCCCTAAAACTCAAAAATCGACCGTTAGCGACTTCTAGGAACAAGCTAACGGTCGCTTAGCTACGGCTTAGTCGCCGTAAACATCATAGTTGAAGTATTTACCCGCGATTTCTTGGTAAACACCTTTTTCACGTAGAGCGTTAATCGCTGCGTCTAGCTTCTTCGTCAAATCTTTATCTTGTTTGCGAACGGCAATCCCCATACCTTCACCGAACCATTTAGGGTCAGTTAAAGAAGGACCAACAAACTCATACGCTTCACCGCCGGCTTTGTTTAGTACGCCTTCTTCTAGTGCCGACGCATCACCCAATACCGCAGCGATACGACCGTTAGCCAGGTCTAGATACGCTTCGTCGAATGAACCGTAGCGAACGATTTCGACATCGTCACCGTAGTTATCCGTCAAGTACTTGTCATGCGTCGTCGCACGTTGAACACCAACTTTCACATCTTTAAGATTATCAAAATCTAAACCTGCGCCTTTCTTAGCGATGAATTTGTTTGGAATTTGAGCGTACTTACCAGTGAAGTCGACTTTCTTTTTACGTTCTTCAGTGATCGACATTGCCGCGATGATCGCATCGTATTTACGGGCAAGTAGGGAAGGAATGATGCCATCCCAATCCTGAGCAACGATCTGACACTTCACTTGCATCTCTTCACAAAGTGCATTTGCCATATCTACGTCAAAGCCTTTGATTGAGCCATCGGTTTCTGTCCAGCTAAACGGAGGGTAAGCGCCCTCAATACCAAAGCGAACGGTTTTCCATTCTTTCGCTTGAGCCATACCAGACACTGCCGTCGCAGCAAGCGTTGCTGCTAATAACCACTTTTTCATTTCCATACTCCTGTGATTGCTTTTATTTGGTTTTGATTGTTGTGCTTAATAGGTGGCAAAAGACTGCCACCCAAGAAATATTAGTAGATTGATGAGATAAATTGCTGTAATCGTTCTGAATCTGGGTTTGTAAATAGCTTAGCTGGATCTCCCTGTTCTTCCACTAAGCCTTGATGCAAAAACATCACATGGTTAGATACGTCACGCGCAAAAGCCATTTCATGAGTCACAACCAACATGGTTCGGCCCTCATCTGCCAAGTCTCGCATTACCCCCAAAACTTCACCAACTAGCTCAGGATCGAGTGCGGAGGTTGGCTCATCGAACAACATCACTTCAGGGTCTACTGCAAGAGCACGAGCAATAGCGGCACGTTGTTGCTGACCTCCAGAAAGATGCCCTGGGTAGTAATCTTTGCGCTCATATAGCCCAACTTTTTTCAAAAGCAGCTCTGCGTTTTCAATCGCTTGTGCTTTCGGCACGCCAAGAACATGAACTGGTGCTTCAATCACGTTTTCTAGAACGGTTAGATGTGACCAAAGGTTAAAGCCTTGAAATACCATGGCTAAACGAGAGCGAATACGCTGTACTTGCTTTTCGTTGGCAGGAACGGACTCCCCTGCTCGATTATTTTTCATTTGGATAAGCTCGCCGTTTACCCAAATCTCACCAGCAGTAGGCGTTTCAAGAAGGTTAATACATCTTAGGAAGGTACTCTTACCAGAACCGGAAGAGCCAATGATGGAGATAACATCCCCTTTATGAGCGGCAAGTGAAATGCCTTTAAGAACTTCATTCTGTCCAAATGTTTTGTGCAGGTCTTTGATATCTAGCGCTGGTACGTCATTCATTGCGCCTAACTCCCTGTGTTTTAATCACTGCAATAAGGGACTCCGCCCTCTTTGAATTGGAACAACCTATCACCACACCAGAGAAGTTGCAACAAATTATTAACCTAAATAATTCGAATAGATAGATACAACAATCAAATGAATATGCAATATTTAGCGTTATATTCTTTTATTGTTGAATAATTGACATAAAAAGCCCCTCAAGAGAGGGGCTAAATAAGATACAAAACTGTTAATTAACTCTTGCTTTGTTGACTGTTAATTAAAACGCGTTACAACAAGAGAGTTCGAGGTGCGTAGCGTCACTTCACTTTCCATTCCATCTTTCTCAGAAGTTAGAATACCATCAAGATCGGCTTCCAATTCAGGTTCAGAAGCTTCGCCGTTAGAGAAGAAACTCATAAACACTTCTGAGTCAATGTCGCTCTCGTCATTAAGAATGATCGCAGAGCGGTTAAAATTATCCGTTTCAGATACTTTCAAGCCATTTACTGCTGAAGATGGGAAGTTGTAGTAGTCAAGTTCAGGTACCACTACATAATCACTATTGCTTTTAGTGAAGATACGGTGCGTTACTTTGTAATCACCAGAAGCGGCAAAGTACGCAGTGCGAACAAAACCTTCTGTAGTGCTAGTGAAACCCATATTAATATCAATCACAGACTCACGCCCGCTCTGAGATATAACGCTAGGTTTTGAGTTTTGCAAGTTGTTGATATTTAAGTAAGCACTTGGATCAACATCAATATCCCAACTAGAGTCAATAGTGCCAGTTAGCAATGAATCCCAGCCGTTAGTCGCATTCTCATCAACCGCTAAGTAAACCCACTCTTCTTTCTTGGCTTCACTTGGTCGACGATATTCATCAGCGGAATTACTCAACTCGACGGCATCATATAAATAGTCATTCGCTACAAAACCAACATTTAGAGAGTCAAACTTGTAGTTTGATGATGAGTAAATGCTAGAAACAACATCAGTCGTGACTAGATCAATATCACCAGTACCCCAAGAACCGATTCCATATTGATACAGCGATTTGTTGTCTAAGCCAATTTCATATTGGAATAAAACGGTTGGCTCGCCATTGAAACCCAATAGTTCTTCATCTGAAGTCATATCACTATTAGGAGACTCTAGAACGTCCTTTTGCGATACGAAATGATAATCGCCGCCACCTGATACCGCGTTACGATATGAAAGGTTTTTGAACGTTTTATCCGACAAGTTGCCGCCAGTAAAACACTTATTCAATGATTCACGGTTTAGAGCAAAGGTCGCATTACGTAATTGTTTATCTTCCAAAAACTCACGAGAGAATGAGTTTACACGCACTTCTCTACCATTGAATTCAAGAGCTTGGATGGTGATGTAACCGTCTTCAGGAATGTCCTCTAAAACAAACTTAAAGTTATCACTGGTTGGTTTAATAATGTCACCAACCATTTTGCCATCAGCATCAGAATAATAGCCAATAACGTTATTCGTAACCTGAGCTTTCGATGCTTGGCTGTATGTTAGAACGGTAGCGTCACCATTCGAATCTGTATCTCGATCATAAACGGTACAGTTTTGCGCTTTAGCATCACTCTCAGATAAGGTCGCCGGAATCGCAAAATCAATAGTGAAAGTTGTTTTCGATGCACCGCCACCGCCGCCACCGCCGCCGCCACAACCGACCATTAATCCCGAAATAATTGCCACTAGCGGCAGTACTTTAAGCTGTTTCATGTCTTCTTCCTAAACTGAGCGGCAATGATTAGCCAAAAAATCGTCTCTGCTCGGTACTAAGCAAGAATGAAGCCAGCTTTTTATACAACCTATGAATGACATCAATAAATATTATTGAGCACTATTTCTGCAAAACAAAGTCTAATTTTATGCAACTTGTGTAATCGAATTACACACGAAATAACCATGTTGTTCGCATGCCAGACACTTTCTGTAGTTTTCTTTCACATCTATTCTTAAAGTGATCTAAATCAATCACCCCAAAGGGCTATCTTGCTAGACTCCGCCCCAATGATGAGGAATTTTTTGTGCCTCAACACAACAAGTTATTAGCTATGCTTAGGCACGAGTTGTTCGTGCAACAAAATCTAATAATAGCTAGCATAGGAAGTGCCGCAGGAAGCGGAAAAACACAATTCAATTTAGAATTCATAACTTTTAAATATATGAGGAATCTATGTCAGACGCAGTGAATAAAGCGCACTCTGATTCGGATATCGAGACTAAAAGCTACCGCGAGCTTCACCGTCCATCATCTGAGTTCGCAAGCCGTTCAGACTACCTAGACCACGAACTACAAATCATGAAGCCACGTCGCTATGGTTTGAACTTACCAGGTCGTGACTTCCGCTTTGAGCTTGAAGACCTTGTTCCAGCACTTGCTGGTACTATCGGTATTATCGCAATGTACTCTGCGGTAATGATGTCTTGGGCTGAAGGTCTTACTGCAGCATGGGACCACGTTAACTTAGGCAAAGATTTTGCTATCGAAGTTGCTCGTGTAGAAATGCTTATCCCTGCACTCCTTTTCTGTGTACTTGCTTCTGGTTTTGTTAACCCTAAAGCCAACCTTGCAGGTAACCACGGTCCAATGATCCCTCTTATTGGTACCATCGCTCTAGCTGGTGCCCACCCTCTTGCATTGGCAATTCTAATCGGTGTATTCGGTCTTCTACTAAGTGCCTTAAAAGGCGGCTCCAAACTGGTGAACCTCACCTCGGAAGGTACAGCCGGCGGCTTGCTTATCTTCTTGGGCTTAACAGGTACCATGAGCCAAATTACTTCGATTCAAGAATGGGCGGTTGGTCTACAATCTTCTACTGTTGAAGCGGGCAGCATGGGTTACGTTGGTCTTATCGTACTTGCAGTGACTATCGCGCTATATGCGTTCCTTGCAAAAGTGAACAAGCGTTGGCTAGCAATTCCAGTATGTGCTTTCACAGGCCTTGCAATCGCGCTTGTACTAGGTGCAGGTTTCGATATTAAATTCGTAACTGAAACAGGTCTTCCTAACCTAAACCCAGTTTACTGGTGGGGCAGCACAGAAGAAGGTTGGATGCTAGGTCTTCCTAATATGGAACACTTCATCGCATCACTACCGTTTGCAATCCTAGCAGTAGCAATGTGGTCTCCTGACTTCCTTGGCCACCGTATCTTCCAAGAACTGAACTACCCTAGAAAAACTGAAAAAGTACTAATGGACGTTGATGACACAATGACTATGTGTTCTATCCGTCAGATGGTAGGTACAGCAGTGGGTGGTGGTAACATCACTTCATCTTGGGGTACTTACATGATCCCAGCAGCGATCGCGAAACGCCCTATCCCTGGTGGTGCTATCCTTCTAGGTCTTCTAGTAATGATCATCGCAATCCTTGGTTTCCCAATGGATATCGCGGTATGGCCACCAGTAATGCGTGTTGCTCTTCTTGTAGGTGTATCTCTACCTCTACTTGAAGCGGGTATGCAAATGGTGAAAGACTCGAAAGATTCTCAAGCAGCAGGCATCTGTATCTTTGGTTCAGCAGTTGTTAACCCAGTACTTGCTTGGGCACTGACGATGCTTCTAGACAACAACGGTCTAATTGGTGATAAAGAGCGTGCATCTCGCCTATCATTTGTAGACAAGATTGTGATCCCTGTAGGTGTACTTGTTATCTGTTTAGTCGCTATGCTTGCAGTAGGTATGCTAGAAGGACAATATGGCATTAAAGCTTGGCTATAATGACATTCGTTCAAAAATTGTGTGGGTAGCGCTTGTCGCTACCCAATTTTTATTGAGTTTTTTTAGTATTTATTGATTTAGTTTAAGGTTTGCAAAATTTTTTTAGTGTAGCCTTGAATTGTGGTTGGGAAGAACCCACATTGTTAGCAGTGACAATATTTATAGTTTTATGACCCAAACTTTCTTATTTAAGACTATAAATATTGTTATTCATTAAGAGTGTACTGTTCTCCATTTGAAAGTGGAGATAGCTGGCTCAACGGCGAACCAGTACGTATTTTTTTCTACTACAAAGGTAGGTATGTCATGGCAGAGCAATTTGCTAAAGCTTGGGAAGGTTTTGCTGCAGGCGACTGGCAAAACGAAGTAAACGTTCGTGATTTCATTCAGAAGAACTACACTCCGTACGAAGGCGACGAATCTTTCCTAGTTTCTGAAGGTACTGAAGCGACTAACAAGCTTTGGGCTAAGGTAATGGAAGGTATCAAACAAGAGAACGCGACTCACGCTCCTGTTGATTTCGATACTTCAGTTATCTCTACCATCACTGCTCACGATGCAGGCTACATCGAAAAAGACCTAGAAACTATCGTAGGTCTACAAACTGAAGCTCCTCTTAAGCGTGCAATCATCCCTAACGGTGGTATCCGTATGGTTGAAGGTTCTTGCAAAGCTTACGATCGCGAGCTTGATCCACAAGTTAAGAAAATCTTCACAGAATACCGTAAAACGCACAACGCTGGCGTATTCGATATCTACACTCCAGATATCCTAGCATGTCGTAAATCAGGCGTTCTAACTGGTCTTCCAGATGCTTACGGCCGTGGTCGTATCATCGGTGACTACCGTCGTGTTGCTCTATACGGTATCGACCGTCTAATGCAAGACAAGCTAGCTCAATTCAAGTCTCTACAAGAGCGTTTTGAGAACGGTGAAGATCTACAGATGACTATGCAGCTTCGCGAAGAGATCGCTGAGCAGCACCGTGCACTTGGTCAAATGAAAGTTATGGCTGCGAAATACGGCTGTGACATCTCTCGTCCAGCTGAAACTGCACAAGAAGCTATCCAGTGGACTTACTTCGGTTACCTAGCAGCTGTTAAATCTCAAAACGGCGCAGCTATGTCTCTAGGTCGTACTTCTACTTTCCTAGATATCTACATCGAGCGTGATATCGCTGAAGGTAAGATCACTGAAGTTGACGCACAGGAAATGATCGACCACTTCGTAATGAAACTGCGTATGGTTCGTTTCCTACGTACTCCTGAGTACGATGATCTATTCTCTGGCGACCCAATCTGGGCAACAGAGTCTATGGGTGGTATGGGCCTTGACGGTCGTACGCTAGTTACGCGTTCAAACTTCCGTTTCCTAAACTCTCTATACACAATGGGTCCTTCTCCAGAGCCAAACATCACTGTTCTTTGGTCTGAGCAACTACCTGAAGGCTTCAAGAAGTTCTGTGCGAAAGTATCTATCGATACTTCATCAATCCAGTACGAGAACGATGACCTAATGCGTCCAGACTTCGAGTCTGATGACTACGCAATCGCATGTTGTGTATCTCCAATGATCATTGGTAAACACATGCAGTTCTTCGGCGCTCGCGCTAACCTAGCTAAGACTCTTCTATACGTTATCAACGGCGGTGTGGATGAGAAGCTGAAGATCCAAGTTGGTCCTCAAATGCCTAAGATCACTGACGAAGTTCTAGACTTCGACGATGTATGGGGCAAACTAGACCACTTCATGGATTGGCTAGCTAAGCAGTACGTGACTGCACTAAACAGCATCCACTTCATGCACGACAAGTACAGCTACGAAGCTGCACTAATGGCTCTACATGACCGTGACGTTCGTCGTACTATGGCTTGTGGTATCGCTGGTCTATCTGTTGCTGCTGACTCACTATCTGCAATCAAATTCGCGAAAGTTAAACCAGTTCGTGACGAAGATGGCGTAGCAATCGACTTCGAAATCGAAGGTGACTACCCTAAATTCGGTAACAACGATGCTCGCGTAGATGACATCGCTTGTGAACTTGTTGAAGTATTCATGAACAAGATTCGTCAGCTTAAGACTTACCGTGACGCAATCCCTACTCAGTCTATCCTAACTATCACTTCAAACGTGGTATACGGTAAGAAGACTGGTAACACGCCTGACGGTCGTCGCGCAGGTGCTCCTTTCGCACCAGGTGCTAACCCAATGCACGGCCGTGACGAAAAAGGTGCTGTAGCGTCTCTAACGTCTGTAGGTAAACTACCGTTTGCTCACGCTAAAGATGGTATCTCTTACACGTTCTCTATCGTACCTAACGCTCTAGGTAAAGATGAAGGTTCACAACGTGCTAACCTTGCTGGTCTAATGGATGGTTACTTCCACCACGAAGCTGGCGTCGAAGGTGGTCAACACCTAAACGTGAACGTACTTAACCGCGAAACTCTAGAAGACGCTGTTAAGCACCCAGAGAAATACCCTCAGCTAACAATCCGTGTATCTGGTTACGCTGTGCGCTTCAACTCTCTAACTGCAGAGCAACAAGCTGACGTAATCGCACGTACATTCACTGAGTCTCTATAAGACCAGCTGAATTAGCACTCTGAGTGATAGAACAAAGGCCGATGCTGTAAAGCATCGGCCTTTTTTTGTTTCTTGAACTAAAGTTGTGACATTGAGAAAGATTTTGTCTGTGATCTTCCGTATGATGCGCAAAAAGCTTGCAAACATAATATATGAAACTTAGTAAATTAATCGTCCTTGCTCTGCTATCTCCAGCAGCTATTGCATCCACCAAGTCCACAGTCTCTTTCACTTTAGATAACGATGGTATCTTCGGCGTCGACCAAGATTACACCAACGGTATTTTCCTTTCTTACGCGACAGAAAAACTGCGTGAAGACGCAGAGTGGAATTGGTTCACACTTAATGACAACAGCCAAAGTAACGTAGACAAGATTGAAATCGTACTTGGTCACAAGATGTACACACCAAGTGACATTGAAGCCGACTACCCTCTTGTTAACGATCGTCCTTACGCAGGCTACCTTCATACCGAAATCAACTATATCTCACTGACTGCAGATAAAGCCGTTCGCTATAACTTCACTATCGGTGCAACAGGTGAAAGCTCGTTGTCAGAGAAAGCACAGGAAATCGTGCACGGCATTACTGGCTCAACCGATCCGCAAGGTTGGGAATACCAGATTGATGATGAAATCGCATTCAGCGTAGGTTACCGCGCATTCAATAAGTTGATGCGCAGCGAAGGTGAAAGCACACAGTGGGAAATCACCAATGTAAACGACATTAATGCAGGTAACTTCCGTAGTGATGTTTCACAAGGTGTGATGTTCCGTTGGGGTACAAACCTAGCAAACAGCATCGGTGCGGCAAACATCAGTGTTGAAAGCCCATTCCACGCAAGTATGCTGGCTAAAAGCACCTCTAGCTGGTTCTTGTTTACCGGATTCGAAGGTCGTTACCGCTTTAATGACATCACCATCGAAGGCGATCGCTCTGGTCTTCCTGAGCCATCAGAACAATACGATGTCACGCTACAAAACTGGCAAGCGAGTGCCGTCGCAGGTGCCACTTGGTACAACCAAAACTACGGCGCGAGTTTAACCTTTACCGTCAAAACACCAGACTATAAAGAAGCTCAAACCGACGTTTACGGTACTGGTTCCCTCTCTTTATTCGCCTTCTTCTAAAGAAAAACCCTTATACGGCGTGTGAGTTTTCATTCGCCGTTTTCTTTGCTCATTATCTCGCCAACGAAAGTCCTGTTAGACTGTTTTAACCCTTCAATTTGTAATAAAATAACGGTCAGAATTTATTAAAAATGAGAGCAAAAGATGTCAACAACTGGTCGTATTCACTCGTTTGAGTCATGTGGTACCGTAGACGGACCTGGTATTCGTTTTATCGTCTTCTTGCAAGGTTGCTTAATGCGCTGTAAGTATTGCCATAACCGCGATACATGGGACACGCATGATGGCAAAGAAGTGACGGTTGAAGAGATTATTGCAGAAGCAAAAACCTACCGTCACTTCATGAATGCATCAGGTGGTGGCATTACGTGTTCTGGTGGCGAAGCAATGCTTCAGCCGGAATTTGTGCGTGACTTCTTCCGCGCTGCTCAAGCTGAAGGCATCCATACCTGCCTAGATACTAACGGTTACATCCGTAAACACACTGACGTGATCGACGAAGTATTGGATGCGACAGACCTTGTCATGCTTGACCTTAAACACATGAAAGACGAGATCCACCAAGAGTTCATCGGTGTGTCTAACCGTCGTGTTTTAGACTTTGCTCGTTACTTACATAAGATTGGTCAAAAGACTTGGATTCGTTATGTTGTAGTCCCTGGCTACACTGACGAGCCAGAAGCAGCGCACATGCTGGGTGAGTTCATCAAAGATATGGACAACATCGAAAAGGTAGAGCTTCTGCCATACCACAAACTTGGTGCACACAAATGGGAAGCACTTGGTGTTGAATATCCGCTTGATGGCGTCAACCCACCATCAAAAGAAACAATGGATGAAATCCAGTCAATTCTTTCCCAATACCACTCAAATGTGAAATACTAAGCGCATTAGGTTATTGAATAGATTTAAAATACCAGCAGCTTGCTGGTATTTTTTTACCTATACGTTGGTGTATGTGTCGTACAAACTAGTCGAACAAACTGATCGGCCTTGTGCCCTATCCAACTCATACTAGACGTATTAGGAATACTAAGTAGTAAGTAAAGCTTACAGGAATAGCGTTGGAATAACACATGGATTGGTTTAATTTCGTTTCGGTCATCATTGTTTGCTGGATCGCGGTCGTTTATTGCCTTCCCGATTGGAGAAAAGTGGTTTGGCCTAAAATGGAGCAAGAAAAGCCATTCCAACATTTGGTCTTCGCAACACTCTTCTTACTAAGCATTCTGTGGTCTGCCCAGGCCGGTGTGAAAGAAGGGTTACAAATTCACTTTCTTGCGTTGACTACACTAACCATGATGTACGGTTGGCGAATGGCGTTTCTTCTCTGTATCCCTGCCATGATCGTCAATCACTTGATCCACGGCGTACCGCTGTTAATGTTACCAAGCGCATTGGTGCTTTCTGCTCTGGTTCCAATTCTTATCAGCTATCTGATTTTTTTGCTAAGTTATCAGTATCTGCCGCGCAATATCTTCGTTTTCATTTTTGTAGCGGGATTCTTCAATGGTGCGCTCACTGGTAGCCTCCATTTACTCGTTAACTCTTTTTACCACCTCTCTATCGGTCATTACGACTGGCAAACCATCCAACACAACTACTTTGTTTTTGTTCCATTGCTTGCCTTCCCTGAAGGGCTCCTAAACGGAATGTCACTGGCTGTGTTGACGGTTTTCAAACCAGAATGGCTACGAGTCTTCTCAGACCGAGATTATATATACAACCATTACCATAAATAAGCTGTCATCGCCCGTTAACACAGCGTTTTTAAACTGGCTAAATTCAATAATTCTTGCCATTTTTCATATTAAATATGTGTTGAGATCATGTTTCACCTTCGTCCGAAACGTTAACCTAAGCACATTAAAAATGTATTAGATTATTTAGTGAGGTCATCATGGAAATGTCAAACGCTCAACGTTTGATCCTATCAAACCAGTACAACCTAATGTCTCAACTTGACCCTAGCAATGCGGCAAAATACAAGCGTCTACAAACCATTGTAGAACGTGGTTACGAGCTGCAAATGCGCGAGTTGAACAAAGATTTTGGCTGCATCACTGAAATGGAATGTCGTGAAATCATCGACATTATGGAGATGTACCATGCAATGCAAGAATCAAACAAAATGCTGGATGATGAAGAGCGCGGCAAAGTGGACCAACGTCGTCTGCAGTTCCTTGGCTTTGATATCGCAACGGAAGCACAGCAAGTGCATTACGTACGCTTCCTAGTGGATTCAGAAGGTCTTTACCCTCAATTTGATAAAGCGGACCATCACTTCAATAGTCAAATGCCAATGCTAGACAAATACCGTCGCATGCTAAAAACTTGGCGCAACTGCCCTCGTCAATACCACTTGTGTGCAAACGAACTGGCGCAAATCTTTAGTGCATAATCCAGCAAGTATTTGAAAAGGAGAGCAAAGGCTCTCCTTTTTCTTTTCCCCTGTCACAATTCAGCCTCATTCGTTAAGCACGCTTAAGTCTTTCATTCTCTGTAACTTGCACACAAATCACTAATCTCAGTGATTCAAAGCCACATATCTGATTTCAATCGCTCCTATTCACAGCTCAAATTGTTAATTCTCTAAACAGTGATTCAAATGTCACTTTTGCAATAAATTCATAATTGTTAAGCAAAATTGGAAATCCCCGACTAGGCTTAAATTGAGAAAGGGAGTGATTGAAAGGAACTTATCCATCGTTCTTCGTTGCAGTGAAAAAGTGTCCATAAAGCAAAGTCTTTGGTCTTGTCTAGCTTGCCTTCAGTACAAACCAAACGTGATAACAGGACGTATAACTTCATACAACGAAGGGCATATCAAGGGTGGGTAAGCCTGCGTCAACGTTCGTCGGTAGACTGACTAGTTAAAGGGGAAAGCGACATGAGTATTTTCGACCACTATCAATCAAGATATGAAGCTGCAAAAGATGAAGAGATGTCGTTACAGGATTTCTTAGCCCTGTGTAAAGACGACAAAAGCGCCTACGCTAACGCTGCAGAACGCCTACTTATGGCTATCGGAGAGCCAGAAGTCATTGATACTGCTCAAGATCCAAGACTTAGCCGTATATTCTCAAACCGTGTCATTTCGCGTTATGAAACCTTCAAAGATTTCTATGGCATGGAAGACGCAATCGAGCAGATTGTTTCTTACCTCAAGCATGCCGCACAAGGTTTGGAAGAACGCAAACAAATCCTATACCTACTCGGCCCCGTTGGTGGTGGTAAGTCATCACTTGCCGAAAAGCTAAAAGCTCTAATGGAAAAAATGCCCGTTTATGTGCTTAGCGCAAACGGCGAACGAAGCCCAGTTAACGATCACCCATTCTGTTTGTTTAATCCAACAGAAGATGGTGAGATCCTCAAGAAAGAGTATGGCATCGAGCATCGTTACCTACGTTCTATCATGTCACCATGGGCGGCAAAACGTCTTCATGAATTTGGCGGTGATATCACCAAATTTAAAGTACTGAAAGTTCGCCCTTCTATCCTTGATCAAGTAGCTATTGCGAAAACCGAGCCAGGTGATGAAAACAACCAGGACATTTCGTCCCTAGTTGGTAAAGTCGATATTCGTCAGTTAGAACATTACTCGCAAGATGACCCAGATGCCTACAGCTACTCTGGCGCGCTATGTAAAGCGAACCAAGGCTTAATGGAATTCGTTGAGATGTTCAAAGCGCCAATCAAGGTGCTACACCCACTATTGACGGCAACTCAAGAAGGCAACTTCAACGGTACAGAAGGTCTATCGGCGATTCCATTCGACGGTATGATTTTAGCGCACTCAAATGAATCTGAGTGGCAAACCTTCCGTAATAACAAGAACAACGAAGCGTTCTTAGACCGTGTGTACATAGTGAAAGTACCTTACTGTCTGCGTGTATCGGAAGAAGTGAAGATTTACCAGAAACTGCTTGAAAACAGTGAGCTGTCTAAAGCGCCTTGTTCACCAAGCACACTCGAAACTCTGGCTCAATTCAGTATTCTTTCGCGACTTAAAGAGCCTGAAAACTCGTCCATTTTCTCGAAGATGCGCGTGTATGACGGTGAAACACTGAAAGACACCGATCCGAAAGCGAAGAGCTACCAAGAGTACCGCGATTACGCTGGCGTTGATGAAGGCATGAACGGCCTATCAACCCGTTTTGCATTCAAGATCCTGTCTCGCGTATTCAACTTCGACCAAACCGAAGTGGCTGCAAACCCTGTTCACCTGTTCTATGTGATTGAACAGCAAGTGGAACGTGAACAGTTCCCTTCTGAAGTGGCAGAAAAATACCTTGAGTTCTTGAAAGGTTACCTAGTGCCTCGCTACGTCGAGTTCATTGGTAAAGAAGTTCAGACTGCGTACCTAGAGTCTTACTCTGAGTACGGCCAGAATATTTTCGACCGTTACGTTACCTATGCAGACTTCTGGATCCAAGACCAAGAATATCGCGACCCAGAAACAGGCCAACTGTTCGACCGCGCTTCTCTAAATGCTGAACTAGAGAAGATCGAGAAAACAGCGGGCATCTCTAACCCGAAAGATTTCCGAAACGAAATCGTCAACTTTGTGCTTCGTGCGAAAGCCAATAACAATGGTCAAAACCCAGTTTGGACCAGCTACGAAAAACTGCGCACGGTAATCGAGAAGAAAATGTTCTCCAATACCGAAGAACTGCTTCCGGTTATCTCTTTCAATGCGAAAACCTCTTCTGAAGATCAGAAGAAACACGACGACTTTGTCGCTCGCATGATGGAAAAAGGCTATACCGAGAAACAGGTTCGCCTACTTTCTGAGTGGTACCTACGAGTACGTAAGTCATCCTAACCAGTTTGAGTTAGGTCGCTTGTGAAACATGAAGAGGGCTATTTCATGGCGCAATTTATAGACCGAAGGCTCAATGGCAAGAACAAGAGCGCTGTTAATCGACAGCGCTTCTTGAAGCGCCATAAAGAGCAGATTAAAGAGTCGGTAGCTGACGCAGTGAATCGACGCTCGATCACGAACACGGAAACGGGCGAAGACGTCGCAATACCGCACAAAGATATTAACGAACCTATGTTTCATCAGGGTAAAGGGGGCGTGCGCGACCGCGTGCATCCTGGTAACGACCAATTTATCACTGGTGACAAAATCGAACGCCCGAAAGGCGGAGGCCAAGGCGGCGGTGCTGGTGAAGGCAATGCCAGCCCTGACGGTGAAGGACAAGACGAGTTCGTCTTCCAAATTTCAAAAGACGAATACCTCGACATCTTATTTGAAGATTTAGAGTTACCGAATCTTGAGAAGAACCAAATTGCCAAAATCACAGAATGGAAAACCCACCGTGCGGGTTACCAAACCGCGGGTATTCCATCCAATATTGCCGTTGTTCGCTCGCTACAACAATCTCTAGCGCGACGCACGGCAATGACAGCAGGCAAAAAGCGTCTTCTTAATGAACTGGAAGATGAGCTTACTCGCATCAAAAACATCGAGCCCGCTCAACAACTTGAAGAAAATCGTCTGAAGAAGGAAATTGAGGATCTGCGCAAGAAAATCGAAAGCGTACCCTTTATTGATACCTTCGACTTACGTTTCAAGAACTACGAGAAGCGCCCAGTGCCATCAAGCCAAGCGGTCATGTTCTGTCTAATGGACGTATCCGGCTCTATGGACCAAGCAACCAAAGACATTGCAAAACGCTTCTATGTGCTTTTATACCTGTTCTTGGCACGTACCTACGAAAACGTTGAAGTGGTCTTCATTCGTCACCATACACAAGCGAAAGAAGTCGATGAGCACGAGTTCTTCTATTCGCAAGAAACGGGTGGCACGATTGTTTCGAGCGCACTCAAACTGATGAATGAGATCGTTCAAGACCGCTACCCTGTGGGCCAGTGGAACATCTACGCAGCTCAAGCATCCGATGGCGATAACTGGGCAGACGATTCACCTCGCTGTCGTGACCTACTCGTCAATAAGTTACTGCCAAATTGTCAGTACTATTCATACATCGAGATCACTAGACGTTCCCATCAAACGCTGTGGCATGAGTATGAAAAGCTTTCCGAAGCCTTTCCAAACTTCGCCATGAAAAACATCCGCTCTGTGGAGGATATCTTCCCAGTCTTCCGTGAACTATTCCAAAAAGAAAATGCGTAAGGGGGCTAGCGATGAATACCGCAACGACAAACCTTTCGGGGGAAGCCTCGAAGAAACGCAGAGAGAATATGCTGCCAGATGGTCCAGATTGGACGTTTGAATTACTGGAGCGTTACCACAAAGAAATCAAGCGTGTCGCGGAGCATTATCGTCTCGACACCTATCCTAACCAAATCGAGGTAATCACCTCAGAGCAAATGATGGACGCGTACTCAAGCATCGGTATGCCCATCAACTACAACCACTGGTCGTTTGGTAAAAAGTTCATCCAAACGGAGCAGAACTACAAGCACGGCCAAATGGGGTTGGCTTACGAAATCGTGATCAACTCTAACCCATGTATCGCTTACCTGATGGAAGAGAACACCATCACCATGCAAGCACTGGTTATTGCTCACGCGTGCTATGGGCACAATTCGTTCTTCAAAGGTAACTATCTGTTCCAAACTTGGACCGACGCTAGTTCGATCATTGATTATCTTCTGTTCGCGAAGAACTACATTGCAGAATGTGAGGAGCGCTACGGTGTGCACGAAGTCGAACAACTACTCGACTCCTGCCATGCTTTAATGAACTTCGGTGTCGACCGTTATAAGCGTCCTGAAAAGATATCAATCAACGAAGAGAAAGCGCGTCAGGAAGAGCGTGAAGCTTATCTGCAATCGCAAGTGAACGAGTTGTGGCGTACCGTTCCACAATCGAAAACCAAAGAAGAAGACATCAAAGTTCGCTTCCCTAGCGAGCCACAGGAAAACCTGCTCTACTTCTTTGAAAAACACGCACCACTGCTTGAGCCATGGCAGCGCGAGATTGTGCGTATCGTGCGTAAGGTGAGCCAATACTTCTATCCTCAAAAACAAACTCAGGTCATGAATGAAGGCTGGGCAACCTTCTGGCACTACACCATCCTTAATCACCTTTACGATGAAGGTTTAGTGTCTGAAAAATTCATTCTCGAGTTTCTACACAGTCACACCAGCGTGGTTGCACAACCGCCTTACAATAGCCCTTACTTTAGCGGCATTAACCCGTATGCACTTGGCTTTGCGATGTTCCGCGACATCAAACGCATCTGTGAAGAGCCAACGGATGAGGACAAAGAGTGGTTCCCTGAGTTAGCAGGAACAGACTGGTTAGATGCGGTTCACTTTGCCATGCATAACTTCAAAGACGAGAGCTTTATTAGCCAATACTTGTCACCGAAGCTCATGCGTGATTTCAAGTTGTTTGCCATCAATGACGATGATCGTAAGAACTTCATCGAAGTTGCCGCCATTCATGATGAGATGGGGTACCGACGCATTCGTGAAACGCTGGCTGCACAATATAACTTGGCGAACTTAGAGCCAAATATTCAGGTGTTTAACGTGGATATCCGCGGTGACCGCTCGTTAACACTTCAATACGTCCCTCATAACCGCATTCCTTTGGATAACAGTTATGAAGAGGTACTTAAGCATGTGTATCGCTTGTGGGGCTTCGATGTGATTTTAGAAGAAGTGAAAGACACCGGACACAGAGAAATTCTCTCAACATGCCCGAAGCGCAATCAGTACGACACCAATATCTAGCCGATACAGCATCTAACCTATCGCAGATACAAAAAGGCTCCTCAATGAGGAGGAGCCTTTCTAATTTGGAAATCAATACCAAGCTTATTGTGCTTGCTTAGCGACAATGGCTCGTACTGCTTCTAAATCTTCTGGTGTATCCACACCTGCTGCTGGTGCTTCTTTTGCCACTTCAACATGAATCTTTTCACCGTACCAAAGCACGCGAAGTTGCTCTAGACACTCGATTTGCTCAAGTGCGCTTGGTTGCCAATTCACATAAGTATTGATGAAACCAGCACGGTAAGCGTAGATGCCGATATGGCGCATCAAAGGATTCGCAATCGTCTTGTCTTGTTTAGCAAAGTTATCACGATCCCAAGGGATCGTTGCACGGCTAAAGTACATGGCATAACCACGCTCGTCCGCAACCACTTTTACCGCATTCGGGTTGAAGACTTCCTCTTCCGATTCAATCTCAACCGCAAGTGTTGCCATTGGCGCATCGCAACCTGCTAGGTTGTCAGCTACTTGGCGAATAATAGAAGGCGGAATCAATGGTTCATCACCCTGAACGTTCACCACAATGTGGTCTGCAGGGATTGCCATTTTTTCTACCACTTCCGCTAGTCGCTCAGTGCCAGATTCGTGGTTTGGCGAGGTCATACAAACCTTGCCACCAAACTGCTCTGCTGCCGCTGATACGCGCTCATCGTCAGTCGCAATAATCACGTCTTCAGCGCCCGCTTGTAACGCTTGCTCATAAACCCATTGGATCATTGGTTTACCACCAATGTCTGCCAACGGTTTACCCGGTAAGCGGCTCGACGCGTAGCGTGCAGGAATGACAACCGTAAAAGACATTAGCGTCCCTCGTCCATGCTCATGGTTCGTGCTTCTGGCTCAAGCAGAACAGGAATACCCTCTTTGATTGGGTAAGCAAGGCGATCCAGTTTGCAGATCAACTCTTGATTATCTTTATCGTACGTCAGCTTACCTTTGCACACAGGGCAAGCTACAATCTCAAGCAGACGGTGATCCATAAGTCGCTTTAACCTCTTTTATTCGATTTAAAATTCGCTCTGCGTCGTTTGATTCAAACTGCGCAGAAACGGGCAGATACCACCAATTGTCTTGCGCATAACTGTCGCATTTGACGGCATCTTTTTCTGTCATAATCACATTCGCCCCTTGTTGAGCCAATGCGTGTAATTCTTGCTGGTCAAAGTCTTGATGATCGGCAAAGCCTTTCGTCACTTTGACATCTGCATTCATTGCGTTAAGTGTATTAAAAAATCGTGGTGGATGCCCAATCCCCGCAAACGCAACGAGATCTCGTAATTCACTGACCTCGACCTGTTGCTTGGTCTTCAGGTTGATCGCCTTTGATGGCGTTAAAGACATTGGCATTTCGCCATACTGAGCTTGACCACCATTAGTGATGATAAAATCGACTTCAGAAAGACGCTCTACCCCTTCACGTAGCGGGCCAAGTGGAATAAGGCGTTCATTGCCAAAGCGGCGATTACCATCAACGATAACGAACTCGATATCTCGCTCTAGAGCGTAATGCTGGAGACCATCGTCAGTAATAATGATATCAACACCAGTTTCAAGCAATGCTTTCACCGCATTGGCACGAACCGGGTCTACGGCGACAGGTGCACCAGCACGGCGATAAATCAGCTTCGGCTCGTCACCACAGTGTTTCGCTGGTGTATTGTCATCCAAAACCAGCGGATACTGCGGCGCTTTCGCCCCATAGCCACGAGACACAACGCCTGGTTTGTAACCAAGCTGCTGTAATTGCTCCACCAGCCACACAACAACTGGTGTTTTACCATTACCCCCAGCCGTGATGTTACCCACCACAACTACAGGCACTGGCGCTTTGTAAGCTTGTTTTTTACCTGATTGAAATTGTTGACGCTTAGACTTACTGATCGCACCAAACAACAAGCTCAGTGGCCACAAAAGCGGCCACAGCAGGTATTTGAGAGGATGGTTTTCGAACCAGATTTTTTCAACCACAGTTCTTAGGCACCAAATTGGATTCGATGAAGTTGAGCGTACGCGCCATCTTTCTTGGCAATCAGCTCCGCGTGGTTACCGCGTTCAACGATAGAGCCTTCATCTACCACTAGAATTTCATCTGCATTCTCGATAGTCGACAGTCGGTGTGCAATCACCAATACCGTCTTGTCTTTTTGCAGTTCATCCAGCGCCGATTGAATAGCACGTTCAGATTCCGTATCAAGAGCTGATGTCGCTTCATCAAGAACCAAAACAGGAGCATCACGAAGAAGTGCACGAGCAATAGCGACACGTTGACGTTGACCGCCAGATAGACTCGCACCATTCTCACCAATCATCGTATCAAGGCCGTCTTCCATCTTGCTGACGAACTCAGTGACGTGAGCAAGTTTAGCGGCACGTTCGATGTCTTCACGTGTGTATTGATCTTCTGTCGCGTAAGCAATGTTGTTTGCAATCGTGTCATTAAACAAATGTACGTTTTGCGATACCAATGCAAACTGCTCGCGCAGGTTCTTAAGCTCGTAGTCACGAATATCGTGGCCATCAAGTGTAATTGAACCACCGCTGACGTCGTAAAAACGGTTGAATAAGTTCGCGATGGTACTCTTACCTGAGCCTGAACGACCAACAAGAGCAACTGTCTTGCCTTTTGGAATATCAAAGCTCACGTTCTCAAGTGCCGGTTTCTCTGCACCTTCGTAGGTAAAGCTGACTTCTTTTACCGCAACGTCGCCATTTGCACGTTCTACAGTGAACTTACCTTCGTTTTTCTCTGGCTCTAGGTCTACCAGGGCAAACAAGGTTTGGCTCGCTGCCATACCACGTTGGAATTGTGACGTTACGTTGGTCAGCGCTTTAAGCGGACGCATCAAACCAAACATTGCAGAGAACACAACGGTAAATGTACCCGGCGTTAATTGATCTTTGATTGAATCGATACTGGCTAGGTAAAGCACCACAACAATCGCAATAGACGCGATCATTTGAATGATTGGGTTTGCTGCAGCTTGAGCTGTCACCAACTTCATGCTTTGTTGACGCATTTGGTTGCTGACTTTTTCAAAGCGCTTGCCTTCGATATCTTGACCGCCGTAGCTTAGTACGACTTTGTGACCTTTTAGCATCTGCTCAGCAGAAGCAGTCACATGCCCCATCATGGTCTGCATGTTCTTAGAAATCTTACGGAATCGCTTAGAAACGATACCAATACCCCATGCCACCACTGGAGCAACAGCAAATAGAACCAAAGAAAGCTGCCAGCTGTTGTAGAACATCAACACAAGAAGACCGATGATGCTCGCACCTTCACGTACAATGCTTACCAACGCTTGGCTTGTTGCGGCAGAGACTTGTTCTGAATCGTAAGTAATACGAGATAGCAAGTTACCTGTTTTTTCTTTGTCAAAGTAAGACACAGGCATGTGCATAAAGTGGTTGAACACCATTCGACGAATTTGCATTACCACATTGCCGGATACCCAGCTTAAACAGTATGTGGAAACAAATCCGCTCACACCACGAATAAACATCATGGCGAAAACAATCAGTGGAAGCGTGCGTAGAAAATCAGATTCCGCATTACCAAAACCTTCATCAAGAAGTGGTTTTAGCAAAGAAATCATATAGGTATCTGAAAGTGCATTAATCACTAATGCAATGACGGCAACGATAATGCCTGACTTATAAAGGCGAATAAATTGCCATAGACGCTTAAACGTCTGCCAGGTCGTTTCATCAGTATTTATCGACATAGAAGTGCTTTATTTTCTTACATTAAGACTCTTATTCTACTCCCTTACGCAGCATCTGCCTATACCAAGGCTCAAATGTCTCACTACGTTTAGCTTCAAAGTACCAATTGTCTCGCTCAATAAACACCGATACCTGCCCATGATTTCCCGTATCCAGCCAGTGGGCATTTGCTTCCTGATAAGCCGATAAAACATTTTCAGCAGGCATGCCCCACTGATTACTTTTTGCTAACGAGGCTATCGCCAAAGTTGGAGAGACAGTTTGAACAAATTTTGGATTCGAAGAGCTCTTGCTACCATGATGAGGAACAAGCATAACATCACTCTCTAGCTTGTTGGGTTCACGCATAAGTATCCACTCACTGACGGCTTCAATATCGCCAGTCAAAAGCAATTTAAAACCCGATTCCTTATCCACAACTCGAACAACACACGAATGAGGATTATAAGCACGGTTTACCTGCTTAGGTGGCCATAGGACTTCAAAATAAAGCGCCTGCCAATACCAGCGTTCACCCGCAATACAAGATTGGTAGTTAGCGTAGTTTTGACTGCTGAACTTCTGCGCTGGCGAAAAGTGCTGCTCTATATACTGCCTACCTCCAGCATGATCCGAATCAGCATGACTGATAATGAACATATCAATGGTGCCAAAACCTCTGCGATGTAATACGGGAGAGATAACCTGCTGAGCTATGCTCCCTGAGTTCCAAACTTTGCCTGTGTCATAAAGCGCCACCTTTCCATGCTTCTCAATTAATACCGCAAGGCCATGCCCTACATCTAACACGTCCACTCGCCAAGAATTTGTTGTACGCTCATAAAATAGGGCGACACCCGTCACTAGCATGACTAACGTAACGAGCGAGCCCCGATTCAAAAAACGTCTCAATAATCCACAGATGGCAACTGCTAGTATCGTTAAGGTCAAAGGCAAACTTACAAAATGCCAACTCCCTACCGCAAACTGTAATGACCATATCAGTGGCAACAACACCCAATCCACCAGTTGCCAAAGCACACCAGACAACTGAAAAGCGATTGGGGTAACAATCAGCGCTAGGAACATCAAAGGAACGACCAAAAAACCAAACCAAGGAATGAAAACTAGGTTGTAAGCGATGGATACCAAACTTGTTCCAGAGAAAAACGCACCGCTGATTGGCACGATAAGCAAAGTAAGTACTAACTGTATTTTTAGTAGTGAACTCAGCTTCGTTTGCCAATTGCCGCGTCGCTGTTGAACCACATTCACGGCTAAAAGCACGGCAACCACGGACAGATAAGACAACCAGAAGCTCATCGTGAATGAAGCAAAAGGCTCGATGAAAAGCTGTATCGAGACTGCGAGCAATAACACTCGCCAAGGGCTCCAATGAACCAAAGCCGCTTTAAGCACGAGATAAATGACACAAACCGAAAAAGCACGGGTTGTAGGTAAGGAAAAATCGGCCAACCACGCATAAACGAGCGCTGCCAATAAACCGACAGCGGAAGGAAGGTGAACAAACTTGGGGAATAGAAGCCGAATGACAAATCCCAAACTCATGCCAAAAGCAAACGCCATTCCAATATGCAAACCAGAGATTGAGACCAAATGCAGCAGCCCGCTATCTCGCAGAGACTGCCAATCCTGTTTAGCAAGCAGTGAGCGGTCACTAAACGCTAATGCACTGATTAAAGGGAAATGGGCAAGTTCAGAAATATGAGTATCAACGGCCGTAATGATTTGCTGTCGAAATGAAGAGTGTGTACGAATCAACCATTTCGCGTCATCAGGTGTGACAGCTCTAGCGACAATACCCTTACCTATCGCTTGCTTTTCCGCATCAAACCCCGCCTCATTCTTCAAACCCAGAATCGGTTTGATCGTCACCTGAGTAGTGAACTCACTGTTAACGGGCAGTGGGAAAGCGGTTATCAATCGGATTTTCGGTTTAAGAAAAGGTAACAGGTTTTGAGAATTCACCTGATTGATCTGCGCAATTCCTTCATATCCGTGACTTATTTGCGTAAAAGGGCTGTCAACTTTGCCATTTATGGTAATATTCACCCCTGCTCGAAACAGGGCTTGTCTTTGATGCTCCATAACATTGCCGTGGATAATGACAACCATAAAGCCCCAAATTGCGCCTATGCTCAATAAGCCGCGCCGTAATTTGATTATCGAGCCAATGGCAATTATTCCCAGCAGCAACCATTGCCAATCTGGCATCGTCGGCCACCACGCAGACGATATAACGCTCGCTACAAATAACGCCAAGGTCAAACTTTTTTCTAAGAGAGTCATGTCGTCCTATGCCTAGAAAGCTGATAAAACGCTTCATGCCAGATCATGAAATGATCAAACGCCAAAAAGCACTGAAGGTCTTCGGCAACGTTTTATACAACCCAAACTTGTGGTGTTTAAATCGTCGCTCTGCATCAGGTGCTTTTGCTGTTGGTCTGTTTATGGCGTTTGTTCCGCTTCCGAGCCAGATGATCATGGCGGCGGGTCTCGCCATCATGCTTGGTGTTAACTTGCCTCTATCTGTTGCCCTTGTCTGGATCAGTAACCCAATCACCATGCCGGTGCTGTTCTACTTCGCATACAAACTTGGCGCATTGGTCATGCATGTACCACCACAACCGTTCCACTTTGAGTTGTCGTGGGATTTCATCATGCAGCAAATGAACACCATTGGGCCTCCGTTCCTACTAGGCTGCGCAATCTGTGGCGTGGTATCAGCCATCATCGGCTATTTTGGTATACGTGGACTATGGCGTTACTCAGTGGTCAGAAGCTGGCAAAAACGTAAGATACGATAAGTACTTCTTCTTCAATTGGCAGGTCTCAGAACATCGAATGGAGAACAGTTAACGTTCGAAATGAAAGGCGATGTAACTCAAGTATGAAAGCTACCGAGCCACCGCAGAGATAGTTAGATTACAGATAAAAGAAAGGACCGAGATTCGGTCCTTTTTTGTGTCAGTGAGGGGCCAGCGCTTCGCTAAGTTCTAGTTCTATCCACTACTTTGAACTCAATACCGCCGCTGGGTTAAGTTTCGCTGCACGAGATGCGGGATACCAAGTTGCTAGCAAGCTCAGAACAATCGCTGTAATGGAAACTAAAGCAACATCAGGCCAGTGCAACTGCGATGGCAAGAAGTCAACAAAATAGATATCCCCCGAAAGGAATTGGTGACCAATTAAGGCTTCCAGCCCCTTAATAATCGGTGTGAGATTAAGAGCAACAAGAACGCCAACGACACTGCCAGCAAGGCTGCCGAATACGCCAGAGAAGACGCCTTGCCACACAAAGATACGTTTAATCAAACCATCTTTTGCGCCCATCGTACGAAGAATCGCAATTTCCGCCGCGCGATCTTTTACCGCCATCATCAGTGTCGACACAATGTTGAAACACGCGACACCGATAACCAAAACCATCACCAAGTACATAATGGTACGAACTAACTGGATATCACGATACAAGAAGCCGAACTGTTGTTGCCAGCTTTTCAGGTAAACATACACATCAATCAGATTACCCACTTCACGCACAATGGAAGGTGCGTTAAGTACATCATCTGTTTTGAGCGAAATACCTGTGACGCCATCACCTAAGCGCGCATAAGCCTGAGCATCTTTCAGCGGCACCAAAGCCAATGAGTGATCGATTTGACCATTGAGTGTTAGGAATCCAGCCACCTTCACGCGAACTCGTTTCGGCGCTTGAACCTTATTGGTGCTTCCGGTTTGCGGAATCATCAACGTAATGTAATCACCTACATCGACGTTAAGTTCATTCGCTACACCACGCCCCAAAATGACTTGCTGTTGGCCCGCATAGAAGTTCTGCCATGCTTTTGGATCAATGAATTCCGACATGCTCGACACCGCTTGTTCAAAAGCAGGATCCACACCACGTACTTCAATCGCCTTAAGCTTGCTGCCCTTTTCTGCCAATCCCGTAAATCGGACATAAGGCGCCGCAGCGACGACGTGTTCATGACTCAAGGCTTGGTTCATAGTTTTGGTGTAGTTATGCAGCGGTCCATTCACCCCTTCTAACTCACCATGCGGAATCACAGAAAGTACGCGCGATTGCAGCTCACGCTCAAAGCCGTTCATAGCGGATAGACCTATAATGATCACCGCAACACCAACCGCAATACCAATAGTGGAAGAGAGAGAAATGAACGACACCATCTTGTTGCGCTTTTTCGCGCGACTAAAACGGCCACCGATCATCAATGCTAAAGATGAAAACAAAATTAGCCCTCCGCTGCCGCTGTTTGAGTCGTAAAGCGATCCACCAGCAAACCATCTTGCATGTGCATTTGACGATCCATTTTCGCAGCTAACTCGTTATCGTGGGTCACCACCAAGAAAGCGATGTTTGACTCCTGGTTTAGCTCTCGCATTAAATCGTAAATCGCCAATGCCGTGTTGTGATCTAGGTTACCTGTAGGCTCATCAGCCAAAACCAAGTCTGGCTTGTTGACCAAAGCACGTGCAATCGCAACACGTTGGCGCTCACCACCAGATAGCTCCGAAGGACGGTGGTCCATGCGGTGTCCTAGGCCAACTTTCTCAAGTAGAGCTTTTGCTTCCGCTTTCGCATCCGCTACTTTTGCGCCCCCAATCAACAATGGCATCGCAACGTTTTCAACTGCGGTAAAGTCAGCCAATAGGTGATGGAACTGATAGACAAAACCAAGGTGTTTGTTTCGTAGTGCCGCTTGCTTGTTTGAACTTAACGCAGACAAGTTCTGCCCTAGAAAATCCACCTCACCTTGAGATGCATCATCTAAAGCGCCAAGGATGTGAAGCAGCGTACTCTTACCTGAGCCAGATGAGCCAACAATAGAAACCAATTCCCCTTTGTCGATATCAAAACTCACGCCTTTCAACACTTCCGTATCTAACGAGCCTTCTCGGTAGACTTTACGAATATCACGACATTCTAATAGCTTATTCATAGCGAAGTGCCTCAGCAGGTTTAACAGAAGATGCTCGGTAAGACGGGTAAACAGTTGCAGCTAGACTCAGAGCAATCGCCAGCACTACCACTAATAAAATTTGGAATGAATCAATCACGATTGGCAAGTGACCACCAAAGCTAAACAAGGCAACGCCTGCCGCTTCCAGAATAGCATTGAGATTGAGCGATAAAGCAACGCCGACCGCGCCACCAACAATCGCACCAATCACACCACTACTCGCGCCCTGCACCATGAAAATCGCCATCACTTGAGATTGCTTCATGCCTTGAGTTTTGAGAATCGCGACTTCCGATTGCTTCTCCATCACCACCATGATCAACGCAGAAATAATATTAAATGCTGCTACGCCAACAATCAGACCCAGCATCAAGCCCATCATGTTCTTTTCCATTTTTACTGCTTGGAAAAGCTCACCACGCTGCTCACGCCAGTCACTCCATTGCCAACCTTCCGGCATTGGCTTATCTGCAAATTCCGTCACCATGAATGGGTCAGAGAAGAACACACGCCAACCGGATACCGTATCTTTCGGTAATCGCATCAATTTAGAAGCGTCAGTCATGTTGACGATCATAAGCTGACCATCCACATCTGAGCCGGTATTAAAGATACCCGCCACGGTGAAGTTACGTTGACTTGGGATTCGACCTAATGGGGTAAATTGCGTCGCATTGGTCACCATTAAGCGGACTTTGTCACCCATCGACACTTTAAGAGCGCGCGCCAAGCTGTGACCAAGGAAAACCTTATACTCACCCGCTTGTAGTGAAGATAAGCGGCCTGCGATCAAGTGATTGGAAATAGGATCGCCAAGTTTAGGCTCGATACCAATCAAGTAACCAGCGGTTAACTGCGCAGAACTTTGGATCACCGCTTCACCACGCACAATCGGCTCTGGCTTAGCGATGGTCGACATATTTTGAATGAATTGGGGCGCCGTCTCGCTCATTGGCGTTTTGCCATCATGCTGAGAAACGACAGCATGAGGAAGTACGCCTAAAATGCGCTCTTTAAGCTGAGCTTCAAAGCCATTCATCACAGACAGTACTGTCACCAACGCCATAACACCAATCGTGATACCTGCGGTCGACATGTAAGAAACGAATCGACTGAATCTATCCCCGGAGCGTCCCCGAAGATACCTCAAGCCAATAAACAAAGAGATAGGATGATACATATAGGACAAACCAACTGGTTTTCTAATAATGGAGCCAATACTTAGCTAATTAATACCGGTTATCTTACCTTACTCTTACTATGAAGAAGACAAGATAATCGCTAAATTTGTCAACGACATGCAATAAGTCCCCATTTACTGCAAAAAGTTCAGCCATAAAAACAGGTAAACTTGATAACTTACCCTGATTAGCGATAATCACTCCCCTATCCTACTCATTCTTCAATGAAATGAGAGCGCTCGATGGCAGAAAAGGACCAAATTATGACAGAGCAAGAATACTTCACCGTGCACCACAATCTGACGATTAACGTCGAAACGTTAGGGACGGACTTTGCTCTACCAGATGAGGCCAGTTTTGTATCTGAAATTCCAGCACCGTTCATCGTCGCAAGTGAGTTCAGTCACTTAGATATGTTAGCGGATAACGCGAGACTGGAACTGCAAAATAAAGAGTTGAAACACGTCATCAGCTTGCTGGATACCCAAAACTCAAAACTCAACTTACTGCTGAGTTTTATGCTTTCTCAGCAAGATGATATTGCACTGCGTTTTCAAACCACGCAATTCGGCGCAAGCCAACTGAGCTATCGTAGCGTTTCTGCC
Source organism: Vibrio sp. M260121 (assembly GCF_036533715.1). Taxonomy (NCBI): domain Bacteria; kingdom Pseudomonadati; phylum Pseudomonadota; class Gammaproteobacteria; order Vibrionales; family Vibrionaceae; genus Vibrio; species Vibrio sp. M260121. The sequence continues at coordinate 165,591 of NZ_JATABF010000004.1, forward strand.
GTAGAAAAAGACCAACTGGTTCGAGTGAAACTCTTCTTAGATCATCCTGCCGCAGCGATTTACTGCTACGCTCAGGTTGTAGAGTGCGAACAATCAGAGCAAGGTTATGTGGTTACACTCAAGTACAAACTACTTCGAGAAGCTGACCAAGATTTATTAATCAAAGCCGCGCTATACCAACAGCAAAAATTACTCCGTCAGCGCTCACTAGAGCGAGAAAACAAATAACCCTCATGCTCCTAAAATAACTATCATGACAAAAGCAACAATTCTTTCCGTCACGAATCCATCTGAGCGTGGCGACAAAAAACAACTTGGCAACCTACCTGGTGCAGCATTGGCAATGGCAATCGCTGAGCTAGCCAAACAGCATTCAAGTCACTCTTTGCTTGTAGTGCCAGATCCACAAATCGCACTCAAGCTGCAAGCGGAAATTGAACAGTTTACCGATCAGCCAGTCAGCCTATTTCCAGATTGGGAAACACTGCCTTACGACAACTTTTCTCCGCACCAAGAGATCATCTCAGACCGTATTGCACGCTTATACCAATTGCCGACTCAAAGTAACGGCGTAACGATTGTGCCAGTAAGTACGGTGTTGCAGCGCCAGTCTCCGCGTGATTTCTTATTGCAACACACTTTGATGGTGAAAACGGGCGACCAATTCTCACTAGATAAGCTTCGTGTGCAGCTAGAGAACTCAGGCTACCGTCACGTTGATCAAGTGTTTGGTCCGGGTGAATACGCGAGCCGAGGGTCGATCCTTGACCTGTTCCCAATGGGCAGCTCAGATCCATACCGCATTGATTTCTTCGATGACGAGATCGACACCATCCGTACCTTCGATCCAGAAAACCAACGTTCGATCGAAGACATTCAGCAAATCCAATTGCTACCAGCGCATGAGTTCCCGACAACAAAAGCGGCAATTGAAGATTTCCGTACTCGTTGGCGTTCTCAGTTTGAAGCTCGCCGCGAGCCTGAGTCGATTTACATGCAAGTCACTAAAGGTACTTGGCCGGCAGGTATCGAGTACTGGCAACCACTGTTCTTCGACCATACCGAAACACTGTTTGACTACCTACCAGAAGACTCTCAACTGATCACATACGGTGATATTGAAGCCGCAGTTGATACCTTCTTGAATGACGTAGATTACCGCTACGATCAAAAGAAAATCGATCCGATGCGTCCGTTGTTAGCGCCACATGAATTGTGGTTGAAGAAAGACGAACTATTTACTCACTTCAAACAACTGCCACAGGCGCAATTGAACTTAGAGAAAATCGTTAAGCGTGCTGGTCGCCAGAATCTCGCAGTTCAATCTCTAGCCGAGCTTGGTGTTCAACAGCAGAACAAAGAGCCGTTAGCGCGTTTACGTCAATTCAGTGAACAATTCACGGGTAAAATCATTTTCTCTGTGGAATCGGAAGGCCGTCGCGAAGCGCTAACAGAGCTGCTGCAAGGCATTAAAGTGCGTCCTGTCGTGCATGGTTCACTCTACCAAGCACTGGATTCTGACGATCGTTTCAGTTTGATCTTAGGTGCAGCAGAACATGGCTTTATTCACGATGACCTGAACTTCGCCCTGATCTGTGAAAGCGATCTGCTGGGCGATCGTGTGATTCAACGTCGCCGTAAAGACAAGAAAGCGGTAAACAGTGACACCGTTATTCGTCACCTAGCCGAACTTAAGCCGGGTCAGCCTGTTGTGCACATCGATCACGGTATTGGCCGCTACATTGGCTTACAGACTCTTGAAGCGGGCGGCATGAAGACGGAATACGTAACCCTTGAGTATCAAAATGACGCCAAGCTTTACGTTCCCGTCTCTTCATTAAACCTAATCAGCCGCTACTCTGGTGGTGCTGAAGAGAGCGCGCCGCTGCATAAACTGGGTGGTGAAGCATGGGCGAAGGCTCGTCGTAAAGCCGCTGAGAAAGTACGCGACGTCGCGGCAGAGCTACTTGATGTTTACGCTAAGCGTGAATTGAAACCGGGCTACAAGTTTGAGCTGGACCGTGGTCAATACGCCACATTTAAAGCCACCTTCCCGTTTGAAGAAACCGATGATCAGTCAACTGCCATTAATGCGGTTCTATCCGATATGTGCCAAGCAAAAGCCATGGACCGTCTCGTATGTGGTGATGTGGGCTTTGGTAAAACAGAAGTGGCGATGCGCGCTGCTTTTGTTGCTACAGACAACAGTAAGCAGGTCGCGGTATTGGTGCCAACCACTCTACTTGCTCAGCAACACTTTGAAAACTTCCGTGACCGCTTTGCCAACTTACCAATTCGCGTAGAAGTACTTTCGCGTTTTAAATCGGCAAAAGAGCAAAAAGTCATTCTTCAAGACGTCACCGATGGCAAAGTGGATATTGTCGTAGGTACTCACAAGCTACTTTCAAGCGACATCAAATTCAAAGATCTTGGCTTGTTGATTGTCGATGAAGAACACCGCTTCGGTGTACGCCAAAAAGAAAAAGTGAAAGCGATGCGTGCTGATGTCGACATCCTAACGCTGACCGCAACCCCTATTCCTCGTACATTGAATATGGCAATGAGTGGCATGCGCGACTTGTCGATCATCGCAACACCGCCTGCGCGTCGCCTAGCTATCAAGACCTTCGTGCGTCAACGTGAAGACTCTGTGGTACGCGAAGCCGTACTGCGTGAAATCATGCGTGGTGGTCAGGTTTATTTCCTACACAACCAAGTAGAAACCATTGAAAAAACCGCTGAAGACCTACAAAAGCTGATTCCTGAAGCGCGCGTGACCGTTGCCCATGGTCAAATGCGTGAACGCGAACTAGAGCGCATCATGAACGATTTCTACCACCAGCGTTTCAACCTGTTGGTGTGTACCACCATCATAGAAACAGGTATCGACGTTCCGACGGCCAACACCATCATTATGGATCGTGCCGATAACCTCGGTTTAGCGCAGTTGCACCAGCTTCGTGGCCGCGTTGGTCGTTCACACCACCAAGCTTACGCTTACTTATTGACGCCACATCCAAAAGCCATCACCAAAGATGCGATTAAGCGTCTTGATGCGATCGCTTCGCTGGAAGATCTCGGTGCAGGTTTCACACTGGCCACGCACGATCTTGAGATTCGTGGTGCGGGTGAGCTATTAGGTGACGAACAAAGTGGTCAAATTCAATCTGTTGGCTTTACACTGTATATGGAGATGCTTGAACAAGCGGTCGAAGCATTGAAAGAAGGTAAAGAGCCATCATTGGATGATCTGCTTCGCGAACAAACTGAAATTGAAATGCGTATCCCAGCGCTATTGCCGGATGACTACATTCCAGATGTGAACACACGCCTATCGATGTACAAACGCATTGCAAGCGTGACAGATAACGAAGGTTTGTCTGAACTGAAAGTGGAACTGATTGACCGATTTGGTGTTTTACCAGATGCAACCAAGAACCTCCTATCTGTCTCAGAGTTGAAAATTGGGGCAGGAAGTCTCAAAGCGAAGAAAATTGAGGCGCATGATAAGGGCGGATTCATTGAGTTTTACCCTGATGCTGACATTAATCCAGCGTATTTGGTTAAACTCCTGCAATCACAGCCGCAAAAATTTACAATGGAAGGTCCAACTAAGTTCAAGTTTAGCGTACCATTGACGGACCGACGTAAACGCATCCAGTTTGTTCAAGACTTACTGAATGATTTTAAACAGAATTTATTACCAACGAGCTAATAGTCGAATGAGAATACTGATCCCATTATTGCTTCTTTGTGTCTCAATGCCATCTTGGGCTGCGCGTCAATTTGATATTGAAGTAATTATTTTCAAGCGAGCAGTCAACGCTGAAAGTACCAGTGAATCATGGCCAAATGAACTGCCAACTATTGAAATGAGTAACGTCGGCAGCCTACAAAGCGATTCTTACCGCCAGTCAAAAGGCGTCACGCTTCTACCACGTTCTTCTTACCGATTGAACGCGCAAGAAGCTGCGCTGAACAACCACGCAGGCTTTAAAGTGCTAAAACACGTGGCATGGCGTCAAGGTGACCGTGGTAAAGCCAGTGCACCAATCTTCCGTATGGTTGGTGGCCGAGACTTCTCTGGCTCTTACAATGCAGATGGCAGCCCTGTCGGCAGCAGCACATCACTATCAACCGATGGCTACAGTGAAGAGAGCGTGAATGGCCCACTGTACGAACTAGACGGTAAGTTACAAATCTATGTTCAGCACTACTTGTTTGCTGAAACAACCATCGATATTCGTGAACCAAGCGTGCGTGAAGTCCACCTCGCGTCACAGCCTTCAGAACAGCTATCTGATGAATTTGGCGAAGTCGATGGCAACGTACAAGTTGGCAACTTAGCGGAAGTCACCCCAACCGTGACCGAAGAGAAGTTTTTGAAGAGCTTCCGAATGGATCAAAAGCGTCGCATGCGCAGTGGCGAAACCCACTACCTAGACAACCCATTGATGGGTATGATCATTCAAGTTCGTCGAGTTCGATAAGACCCACCTCAACATAAAAGCGCAGCACTGGCTGCGCTTTGTTTTATCTAGAGTCTCACATGGAAGTTGTATCAATTCATGAGTCCAGATTTTGAAATCATCACCCCTCGTTTAGCGCTGCGACTGATTCCTTCAGAACACGCTCACACCTTGCAGCGACTCCTAGTCGAATCCCCTTCTCTGCATCAATGGCTAGATTGGTGCGATGAAGGCGTTACGTTAAAAGATGCTCAAGATTTCTTGTTGGCAACTCGCTTAAATTGGGTCAAAACCGAGGCGTTTGGTTTTGGCGTTTACGAGCGTGAGAGCAACAGTCTCGTAGGCATGGCGGCGGTTAATGAGCTTTACCATACCTTCAATATGGCAAGCATTGGTTATTGGGTTGCCGATCGCTATCAGCGCAAAGGTTATGCACAAGAATCGATTCGCTCACTGGCAGAGTTCTGCTTTGCCAAACTCAATTTAACTCGCGTGGAAATTGTCTGCGATCCAGATAACACCGCCAGTCAGGCATTAATTGAATCCGTTGGCGCACAAAAAGAAGCCATTGCCAGAAACCGTTTTATCTTCCATGGCAAGCCAAAGGATGGCGTAGTGTATTCACTGCTTCCTTGCGACTTAGAATGAAAAAAGCCACCGACATGCGGTGGCTTTTGTTTTGACCTTTGTTTCGCTCTCAACCAAATCAGCTTAAAGAGCCAAATCATCAAATATTAGTGCAGCTTCAAGTTCGGACGCAGCACACGGTTGATACGGCCAACCAGCATCATAAGGCTTGTCTTAATCACGCCATGCAGCGCCATTTGGTGCATGCGGTATAGCGAAATGTAAACCACACGAGCGATACGACCTTCAACCATCATCGAACCTTTGGTTAGGTTGCCCATCAAGCTACCAACCGTAGAGAAGCGGCTTAGAGAAACCAGAGAACCGTGGTCTTTGTATTCGTAAGCTTTCAGTTCACGACCATTTAGCTTAGCAACGATGTTAGTAAACGCTTGGCTAGCCATTTGGTGCGCAGCTTGAGCTCGTGGCGGAACAAAAGAGCCATCAGGCTGAGTACATTGTGCTAGATCACCAATAACGAAGATGTCGTCATCACGTGTGGTTTGTAGCGTGTTTTTCACTACAAGCTGGTTAATACGGTTCGTCTCTAGACCTGCGATGTCTTTAATGAAGTCAGGCGCTTTGATACCCGCAGCCCATACCATGATTTGCGCAGGGATCTTCTCACCGTCTTTCGTCGTCAGACCATCTTTGTCCGCCTGCGTCACCATGGTCGCTGTACGTACGTTGACCCCCAACTTAACCAACTCTTGGTGTGCCGCAGAAGAAATACGTGGTGGAAGCGCAGGAAGAATACGTTCGCCCGCTTCAACTAGGTTTACGTTAAGCTTGCTAGAATCTAGGTCGCCAAAGCCGTAAGTACGCAGCTCTTTCACCGCGTTGTGAAGTTCAGCAGATAGCTCAACACCCGTTGCACCCGCACCAACAATCGCGATATCGACGGTGCCGTTACCGTTTTTCGCGTGTAGCTTTAAGAACTCGTTGTTCATTTCACTACGGAAACGGTGTGCCTGTTCTGGGCTATCTAGGAAGATACAGTTGTCACGAACACCAGGAGTGTTGAAGTCGTTTGATGTAGAACCAATTGCCATCACTAGAATGTCGTACTCTAGTTCGCGGCTTGGCATAAGAAGTTCGCCGTGATCGTCTTTAAGCTCACTAAGAATGATCACTTTACGCTCACGGTCAATGTCTTGAAGGCTGCCCATTTGGAAGTCAAAGCTGTGGTTTTTCGCATGAGCACGGTAGCTCAGTGCATCCACACCTTCATCCAATGAGCCTGTTGCTACTTCGTGCAATAGCGGTTTCCACAAGTGGCTCGCTTTACGGTCTACCAGTGTAATTTGCGCACGGTTCTTACGACCCAGAGTGCGGCCCAGTTTGGTTGCCAACTCAAGGCCACCAGCACCGCCGCCTACAACGATAATGCGTGTCACAATGTTATCCTCTACAAAAATGAATATATGGGTTCAGCTCGATGCTGACTCACAGTACTCTGCGGTCATACATCCAACCGATGAATTCTTTGGTCTCTAGAGGTGAGCTCACTTTTGGATAAACACCGATACCATCTTATTTTTTGCTTATTCTTATTAGCTTATTGATGTGCATCAGTTTCTTGATCTGAAATACACGATCTCAGACAAAAAATGGGCAAGTTTCTTACTCGCTCTCAATTTTTTTTGATATTTATCAAATTATTTTTACTGAGTTCATTATATAGGGCAATCTTTTGATGGCAACAAAAATCCTTACTCGAGATACGGATTGGCTAATTTTCGTCTGTTTGACGGTAACGTTTTCGTGCCACAAAAGGTTAAATCGATAAATCAAGCCGATAAATCGATACAAAATGTAAAATCTTGAGGAATCAGTGCAGTTCGTTTGAGCACCAGTAGAAACAAAAACAGCACTTCGAAAAGTGCTGTTTAAACAAAATAAGTTTGTTCGCTCTAAGACAAGTTAGGCGCTTTTGAATGCCTTCATCGCTTGCAGATGATGAGAGATCTTCTTGAACTTATGGGTTTGGGTTTCATCCCAAATGATTTCGTAGTGTTTATCCAGTTCTGCTGCAGTTTTTGAGTTGTCATGGATTTCATCTTCTTTCGACAAGATCACCAAACAACGCTCTTTGTTTTTCGCACGGAATTGCTCCACACATTTGGTCGCAATATCTTCGTACTCTTCAGGACGGTCAATACGCCCTGCCATCGTCTTCTCTGGATGCAAGTTCGGATTGAACATCACTTGCTTAATGCCGCAAAGAAAACCGATTCGCTCTGACCAGTATGCGCCAAGGCCAACACCACAAATAAGTGGGTTTGGATCGTCCGCTTGGTCAATGACCTTAGACACTTCTTTCAATAAGTGCTGCATGTCATGCTTAGGATGAAGTGTGCTGTAGTTGATGAAGCGAACGTCATCATCGATGAATTGCAATTGAAGAACTTTTTCGTGGTTACCCGGGCTTGTACTATCAAAGCCGTGCAAGTAAATAATCATGTGTACCTCTCCCTGTGACTTGCTGGTACTTCACTTTAAACTACCACTATTTCTTTATGGTTAAAGAGGAAAAAGTCATGAGTTATCAAAACAGTGATCTTCCATACATAATAAGTCTTTAAACTCACGAGCACTGTCTAAGTATTGTTCATCATCCCACAATTTGTAGGCCAATAAATACCAAAGCATCGCCATCATTCGAGTTCTTGGCATCCACGCTTGCACGCCTTCCAACCATAAAGCAACGTCTTCAATACCACGAATCTGGCAATATTGTTCTACACCCCGTTCAATAGGCATATCGGCGAGTTGCAGAATCAACGTCAAGTCGAGTCTTGGGTCCGCTAAGCCAGCGTACTCCCAATCAATCACTTTCACGCCATCTTCGCCACGAACTAAGTTGTAACACCCAAGATCAAAATGGCACAGTGCTGCAGGGACTTGCGCCACGCTTGGCTCAGAACGCCACTTTTGATAAAGCGCTTCGTACTCAGTGCCGACGTACTGACCACTAAGTTCCAACCAATAATGGTCGATGCGCGAAAGATACGAGAACGGTACTAAAGGAACCGCCGTTGCAGGATATTCATGAATCCTAGCCGCAATCGGCAATAGCTCTTCAATATCAATACCTGGCTTCGTCAACGTTTCACCCGGCACCCACTCCACCAATAAACCTTGCTCGTGAACAAACACGGGCTTCGGGCCTAAATTGAGCGGAGCAATCGCGTTGAGAACTTGATATTCATTGTGGCGAGATATAGCAAAGGCCTTGCATACATTACTGGTCGGTCGCCAGACGTAAGCAAGGCCTTCAGAGGATTCCAACCGCCAACAGCGATTGGTCAATCCACCAGTGACGGTTTGAACCTTCACTGGTGGCGAAGTAAAGAAGCCATCAAGAGTATTTAGACTCGGGTCTAAGTGTTTCGCTTGTTGCCAAGAAAACCACGCCATGAATGACTTCTCCACTCAGGTCAAAAGACCAAACAGAATCAATTAAAGACCAAATAGGCTCTTAGATTGTTCTTTACGGATTTCAGTCTCATCCGCCCACTCAATCAAACCAGTTTCAAGGTCCATTAGACGCATGGTCATTTTGTAGTAAACGTCTTTGTCACTACCTGCATTTTTCACGATGCTAGAAAGGTTTCCGTAAAGCATGTATTGCGCACCGACCATTTTACCGAATTGGATTGCTGTGCTTTGGTTCACTAGCTCGTCAGTGTTTTGGAAGTTAAGTTGCTCACGAACAGACTCAACGCGGTCCATATCTACGAAACGGAACTTACCAGAGTTCAGCATCTTAGTAGAGATAGTGTCTGTGATTGATTCCGTATCAATATGTTCGCTTGTCTTGTTCTTGATACGCTCAACAAACACGATAGGACGTTGGTCACGAGTAATTGCTGCCACTGAACCTGACATCATCATGCTGTCGACCATTTCGCCAGCAATTTTTTGTAGATCCGTCGAGCCGAAATCGATCGTTGTGGTTTCAGTCGCTTGCGCATCACCGTAAGAGACTTTGTTTGAACAACCACCCAGAATGACGGCAAGACCTAAAAGAGCAATAATACTTTTTTTCATGAGAGTTCCTTAGTTTGTGTTTCATCCCGAGACGTCTCCATCTTGGGAAAGCAGCATAGCTACCTAAAAAATATGTATCCCAAAGCTTGGGTTAGTTATCTTGTGCTTCGCGAATTTGTACACGGAATTGAGTCCCATTCGGGTTCACCGTCACTTCAGACAAAGTCACTTGTTCAAATCCACGCACAATCATTTTGCGCCATGGACCTGGTTTGGTATTCACTTCTAATCCAGTATTGTCATACCAGTAAAAACGATAAAGAATCTCTTGATCGCCTTTGTAATTACTGCTCAGTTGAACAACACCGCGTGGACGGTCATCCACATAAGTCGTGGTAATGTTGTCTACCAACAGGCGACTACCCATGACGTTATCGTGGAAGAAAACCTTTTGCGTTTGGCCATCGATTCGGATTCCCGCAGTGTTATCTGCACAACCTGCTAAACCTACTATCACTGCCAAACCTATAAGCCATGCTCTCATTACAACCTCCCTAGCTGTTTATGCCACACCGTAGAATGTGTTCCCTGACGAGAAACCCAAACCAACGTTGTTTGCTGTGCTGGCACTTCGAATTGATACACCTGATCACCAACGTTCAGACTCTGCTGACCCGGCTTGACGACTTTCGACGCCGTTTTCACCGTGCCCGGAAGTGTCTGCCAACTTCTGGTATCAGGTTGTTCAGTTAGTGTATTCCACACGTTGAAAAGAATGTTGCCGACATCGTCACCTTTCGCCGCTTCTTTTCGAATTCTGTCTTTGGCCCAAACACGAATTGCCTGACGAATCACAATCGTCGTTAAACGCTCATGCAAATCGTTTTGCGCCATTGCATTCACATCAGCCAATGTGCTTGAAGGTAGCTTTTTACCATTCAACGCAACATCACCAAAACGTTGGGTTCCGCGCTTCGGATAATAAGGCAGTGCGAGCGAGTAGATCGCACCATCACCTCGGCTGTCATAGATTGGTAAATCAATACGCCAACCTTGTAGCGCTTCCACCACACCTTGCTCATCAATCACAATCACGCGACCTTGCGACTTACTCAGCCCTGATGGTGCTTTGCCGTAGCGCTTCTCTAGCATACGCAGATCTTGACGCATACCGAGCTTTTTCGCCGCATACATCGTGCTTTCAATCACTTGCTTGTTATCTGGCATCACTGCAAGTGCACGACGATAGTCTACATACGCACTGTTCAAATCTCGTGACGCTTCATACAGCAATCCAGAAAGGTAGAATAAGTAACCATTTTGTACAGAGCTCAGCTTTTTGCCTGCGTCTGGGTAGTTGGCTAGCACACTACCTAAGTTCGCTGACATACCTTGCTTCTTAAGATCCTTCTCTGCTTGATTTAGTTCCTTTTCACGTGCTTTCTTTGCCGCCTCTTGCACTTGGTTTGCGCGGCGCATTTCAACCAGCGCCCCCTCAAGGTCATTTTTTTGTAGGTAGTTCAGACCAAGGTACAAATGCAAAAAGCCGAGTTCATAGTCGGCAGGTTGGTATTCGTTTAAATTGTCGTTAACGGCAAGAGAACCCACACTGGTCGCCGTTTCCGTAACAGAAATGGTAGCGCGATCTTGTTGTTTGCGTACTGCACGATCGCTGTCTTCAAGTGAACTCAGGCTGGTTGGGTAGTCTTGCGCAAGAAACGAGATTCGGCCTTGTTCAAAGTTGCCAAGTATATCGCCACCGACATCACTCGATTGCAGTTGCTCAGCTTTGGCATATTCGCCAGCAACCACAGCTTGATAAACTTCTTTATTTTGGTCGCTATAATGACTGAACAGATTGCCAGCGGATAAGTTTGCACATCCTGTAGCAAGCAGGACCCAGCTCATCAATCCGAATAGCTTCACACCATGTTTCACATTTATCTCCACAAATGTGTTGTTCAAGGAAGAAAGAAGTGGATGAATCACCTCACCCACTCCTAAAAGATTAACTCAATACCATAGGGCCTAAAGGACGACCGCCCACTAGGTGCATATGAATATGATAGACTTCCTGACCGCCATGTGAGTTACAGTTTACGATCAAACGGTAACCGTCTTCTGCAATGCCTTCTTCTTTAGCAAGCTTCTTCGCTACCGTGAACATACGTCCCATCATCGCTTCGTCTTCCGCTTCCACGTCATTTACTGTCGGGATCAGCTTATTTGGAATGATAAGGATATGGCTTGGCGCACGCGGATTGATGTCACGAAATGCCGTTACTAAGTCATCTTGGTAAAGGACATCTGCTGGGATTTCTTTGCGAATAATTTTGCTAAAGATGGTTTCTTCCGCCATGGGTACTCCATTTTATAAGGTGTGTAACCTATTTAGTATGCGCTAAGCCAAAAGCGAGCTCAATAAAAAACAGTGTTCACTTAACATTATCAATATAAGTCGTGACGTTGAAGCTTTTTTTGTCGTGTGCGTCATAAAACGTGCGTCGCAAACTCAATACAATCCAGTGAATTTTGTTACTTTTTTAAGACAATTCTTATTTATATTGTCTATTTTTGGGAGAGGAAGCTCACTTATGCGAGGTTCAGTTATTAAACGGATGTATGCAGGCTTCGCACTGATCATCGTCCTGTTTGCTGTCACGATTGCCATTATGATGGGGGGCATGAATGATATTCACGGTAAATTTGAGACGGTATCTAAGTCTTCATTACCACTTGTTTCATTATCTAACCAAACCAGTGTTGAACTGCTTTCTGCAGACAAATCTTTTAAAGACTTCCTGACCACAGAGAATAAACAACGCATGGATGAGATGCGTCAGGAATTTGCCAAATCTCAACAAACCTTTGAAGCGACATTGAACCAACTTGAAGTCGCGAGCCAAATCTACCCTTCTCTTGCCGAACCTTTTTCTCAGCTTAAAGAACTTGAGCAGAGCTACTTTACCGAAGCAAAGGAAGCCATGGATAACTACGAAGCGATGTTCGCTGCACAAGAAGAAGTGCAAAAATCTTCTCGTCGCTTCCAACAACTCAATACTGAGCTATCTGTGGGTCTAAAAGAGTACGTGGCGGATCAATCCAGCATCTCAGTTAAAGTGATGGCGAAAAGCTACTTTATTAAGCTGAAAGATGCAGAAGTGATTACGTCAGATGCGCTGGCAAGCTCAAATCCTGAATTTGTGACGCAAGCCGTAGCAAAAAACCGCAAGGCGGTGACGCACCTGAATTACGCTTTCCGCGGTTTGGTTACTCAACTTCCTGAGCTTAAAGAAGCCTTCGGCGAGTCTGTTGAACAATTTACCCGTGATGTAGGTATGCGTGGTGGTGTTTTAGACCAACACAATAACTATCTATCGGCACGTGCGGCGCTTTACAACAACATCGCCAACCTTGCCACCAAAGTTGACTCAAGCATGTCGATTCTTGAGCAGTTCACTACAACAGCAACCAATAAGCTGAACGAATCTCTTGCAGACGCAGGCGATATCTACTCCGCAGGTGTTACCAAAGCGATTGTGATTGGCGTCATTGTGGTATTGTTTGCAGCGGCTATCGGTTACCACATTGCTCATAGTGTTCGTGAGCCACTGACTCGTATTCTGAAGGCATTAGAAGGTCTGACAGAAGGCGACATGACGCAACGCATTGATATTCGTTACAACAACGAATTCAGCCGTGTGAGTGGTCATATCAATACGCTGGCAGACAGCCTACATAACATCCTTGTTAAGCTGAACGACGCATCAGAAAACCTAGCGTCTACAGCCTCGACGAACGAGCAGACGTCTTCTCAAGCACAAGCTCAGTTGAACTCTCAGCGTGAGCAAACCGCAAACGTAGCCACGGCAATGACAGAGATGTCTCACTCAGTGCAAGAAGTCGCACAAAGTGCACAAGGGTCACTAGAAATGGTTCAGCGCGTAGAAACCGCTTCAGACCAAGGTCGCAACGTTATGAACAGTAACATCTCGACCATTAACCAGTTAGAAACGCGTTTGAATGAATCTGTGTCTGCGGTTTCTGAGCTACAGAGAATGAGCGGCCAAATCGGTTCGATTCTAGACGTGATTCGTAACATCGCTGAACAAACTAACCTGTTGGCACTCAACGCTGCCATTGAAGCCGCTCGTGCGGGTGAACAAGGTCGCGGTTTTGCGGTAGTGGCAGATGAAGTTCGCGTGCTGGCTTCCAAGACCACACAATCGACAACTGAGATTGAAGCAATGATCAGTAACCTTCAATCCAGTTCGCAGTCTGCTAACCAAGTTATTCAAAGCTGCATGAGCGATATGGAAATGTCTGTTGAGCAAGCCTCTAAAGCAAACAGCTCAATGGAAGAAATCCAAGCGCTGATCATCGAAATCAGTCAGATGAGTACCCACATATCCCAAGCGGCGGCTGAGCAGAGCGAGACTTCTGCAGATATTGCGCGCAGCATTGAAGACATCAACAGTATTGCCGACCAAAGCTACCATGCAATGTCGAGCATCGCGCAAACCAGTGAATCTTTGACTCAACTGGCACATCAACAAAACGAACTGGTTCATCGATTTAAACTATAAAGTTTTATGTAAAAACTAGAAAATTCATTGCAACCAACTGTATAAGGGCGACTTTTTATTGAAGTCGCCCTTGTTTTTTATGAGCTGTGTCTACATATGGTTTATATGGCTTGCTCATCCCTTTTCTTTTCTCTTTTCGAGCAAGCCAAATAAGAAGGAAAACCTATGGCTGTTCATGTTGGTATTATCGACCAAGATCCAGTGAGATTAGTCACTCCTCTTTTGGATAATCGCACTGTAAGTACACATATCGTCTTCATCGGCGACAAAAGCCAATCCGATATGTACGAGCGACTGAGCGCAGTATTAGAGCAGCGAGAAATTACGTCTGAATTCTTTGAAATTCCTTCTGCAGTAAACACATCTCTGATCAAACAATCTGTCCATCAATTGGCAAAAGACCTCCATGACCGAGGTGAAGAAGTAAAACTCAATGCAAGCTGTGGCCTCCGTCACCGACTGCTTTCCGTGTACGAAGTCTTCCGTACGTACCGCTGGCCAATCTTCGTAGTAGAACCAAACAGCGACAAACTGTGCTGGCTTTACCCAGATGGCAAAGAAGACACGCAAGTGGAAGACCACATTACGATTTCTGATTACCTCACTATTTTCGGTGCACGCGGTGAATTCCACCACGTAGACCTTCCTCCTCAACTTGACCAAAAGCTTTACGAACTGGGCGAACGCTGGGCATCTAACGCACTAGAACTTGGCCCTGGCCTTGCGACGCTAAACTACCTTGCAACCACTTGTCGTAAAGAGCAGAAGTTGGATGTTGAGCTTTCTGAGAAACAACAAGGCTATCGCGAGCTGAACATGCTGCTGACCGATTTAGTCGAGGCACAAATCGCGACATACGAAAATGGCGTGCTGACGTTTGCGGATGAAGACGCTCGTCGTTTCTCTAACGGTGAATGGTTAGAAACGTTAGTGCACAGCACTGTGAAGCAGATTCAAGACACCATGCCGACGATCCAAGACCGTTCATTGAACGTGCAGGTTTATCGCAAACTCGGTGAGAGCGAAGTTCGCAATGAACTTGATGTCGCAACGGTGGTGAACAACAAACTTCACATCATCGAATGTAAAACCAAAGGCATGCGCGATGACGGTGATGACACCTTGTACAAGCTTGAATCTTTGCGTGATCTGTTAGGTGGCCTACAAGCTCGTGCCATGCTGGTCAGCTTCCGTCCGCTGCGTCATAACGACATCACACGTGCTGAAGACTTAGGATTAGCACTTATCGGCCCAGACGAGCTGAAAGATCTCAAAACTCACCTAAGTGCTTGGTTTGAAGCCGCTGGTGGTTCTGACGAAATCTAATCGTCGATATCGATCAAAAATCAAAAAAGCAGCCTCGAGCTGCTTTTTTATTGCGTCAGATTTGTTGTTTGAATACTCAGACAAAACTGCCAGATAGAAAAAACCAGAGGCGAACCTCTGGTTTTTCCCGTTTGTTTAAATGCCAACTAAATGTTGTGCTTAAAGCATCTTACGCGCTGCTTCTACTACAACTTTAATTGAGCGAGCTTCCGTTTCTTTCAGCGTTGAATGATCTGGAATCTCTTTTTGCGTACGGTTGATGATTACACCCGCCACACAACCTGCTTTCAGGCCAGAGCTTGCACACATAGTTAGCAGTGTTGCTGACTCCATTTCGAAGTTCAGAACGCCCATGTCTTGCCACTCTTGCATAGAACCTTGGAAACGCTTAACAACGCGACCAGAGAACGTATCGTAACGCTCTTGACCTGGGTAGAAAGTGTCACTTGAAGCAGTCACACCCATATGAACTGTCGCACCAGACTCTTCAACCGCTGCCTTCATTGCTGTTGCGATTTCAAAATCTGCTACTGCTGGGAACTCCATTGGAGCAAAGTGTAGGCTCGCGCCATCTAGGCGAACAGAACCTGTAGTAACGATCATGTCACCCACGTTTACGTGTGGTTGGATTGCACCAGTAGTACCTACACGTAGGAAAGTGCGAACGCCAAGCTGCGCCAACTCTTCTACTGCGATAGAAGTAGATGGGCCACCGATACCAGTAGAACAAACCACAACAGGTTTACCGTCTAGCTCTGCACGGTATAGCGTGTATTCACGGTGACTTGCTAGAAATACTGGGTTTTCCATTTCTTCAGCGATTTTTTGTACGCGTGCTGGATCGCCTGGAATGATTGCTAGAGTAGCACCATTAAGATCCGCTTCAGTAACACCTAAATGGAATACAGCTTGAGACATAAGTCGCTCCTTGTTGTGGCTTATTTTGTAAACAATAAGCTCATTAATAAGTTGTTGGGTACAGATGCACTGTAGCGAACCTTTCACCAACATTGAGTGATCACAGTCACAATGAAACAATGTAATAAATCTACACTTTCAAATAAAAACGGTTTTGATCACACTTTTGAAGCCATAAGATCATTTCGTTGCATACCAATGAGTGATTTACCAAACGAATCATTCATCTTTGTTATCTACACCTTCAGGACAGAAAAAAGCCCAAGGTACGATGACCTCGGGCTATTTATTCAACATTCAAAGATGTATGAAAGGTTGATACTACTTCACTTGTTTTGATTCAAAGCGAAGCAGACGCAGTGCATTCAGTGTGACCAGTGCCGTAGCACCACTGTCGGCAAGAACTGCAACCCATAAACCGGTAATACCCAGTAAGCTTGTTACTAAGAACACACCTTTTAGGCCTAATGCTAACGCCACGTTCTGACGAATGTTGTTCAGCGTCGCACGTGATAGCTCGATCATACCTGCTAGCTCGATCAAACGATTGTGAGTCAGCGCGGCATCAGCCGTTTCGAGTGCAACGTCAGTACCACCGCCCATCGCAATACCAATGCTTGAAGCTTTCATCGCTGGTGCGTCGTTAATACCATCGCCTACCATCGCAACCGTGTGCTGCGCTGAAATCTCTTCTACGTAGTGCACTTTGTCTGCTGGTAGCAAACTTGCTTTGTAATCAAGGCCAATTTGGTTCGCAATTGCTTCAGCACTGCGAGTGTTGTCACCTGTTAGCATCACAGATGAAATACCCAGTTTCTTCAATGCAGCAACGGCTTGTTGAGCATCTTGACGAAGCGTGTCTTGCCAAGCAATCAAACCTATCACTTCGTGATCGTGGCGTGCGATAACCACGGTTTTACCTTGTCCTTCCAACGCCAAGACTTGCTGCTCTACCTGTTGTGAGATTGGGAAGTCAGCTTTCGATGGAGCTATCACCTGAACCAATTTGCCTTCAACAAGCCCTGTCACACCAGAACCAACCTGCGCGGTTTTGTCTGCAGCTTCAGGAATGTTGATGCCTTGCTCTTGCGCTTTGTTAACCAACGAAATGGCCAGTGGGTGGCTTGATCCAATCTCAATCGACGCCGTCAGGCGAAGCAATTGCTCTTCAGTCACATCAAACGGCACCACATCAGTCACTTGGGGTTTACCTTGTGTCAACGTACCCGTTTTGTCGAAAGCAACTGATTCAACACGTCCCAGCAGCTCAAGCGCAGCACCACCTTTGATCAGTGCGCCTCGTTTTGCCGCCGCCGCTAAGCCAGAAGTGATCGCCGCTGGCGTAGAGATAACCAAAGCACATGGACATGCAATCAACAATAACGCTAAACCACGGTATACCCACGTTTCCCAAGGTTGAGCAAACAACAATGGTGGTGTAATGATGACTAATAGAGAAACAAGCATCATCAACGGTGTGTACCAACGGCTGAACTTATCTAAGAAACGTTCAAGTGGCGCTTTACGTGATTCCGCTTCTTCAATCAAATGCAGGATACGGTCAATCGCGTTCTCACCTTGGCGAGACGTCACTTTGACTTGAACGACTTTATCGACAACCACAGCACCCGCCATGATTTTACCGCCTTCGTTATGCTCTACGGGAACAGACTCGCCCGTTAACGCACTTTCATCAAAGCTTGCCGCTTGAGTCATCAGCAAACCATCAGCTGGCATACGACCGCCAGGCGCAACTTCAATCACATCACCCGGTTGTAGCTGTGACGCAGGCACTTCTTGACGTTCACCATCTACAATCAGTGTTGTGTTCTCTGGAACAAGATCCATCAAAGCTTGAACACCGCTACGAGCACGAGATGATGCATATGCTTCTAACTTTTCACCAATAAGGAAAAGCAATAGCACCATCGCCGCTTCAGCGGTTTCACCGAGGTAAAGCGCACCTAACGCCGCCACACTCATTAATGTTTCAATCGCAAATGGCGTACCAGTACGAGCCAACTTGACCGCTTTCATCGCAACAGGGTATAAGCCGAGCAAACAGGTTAAAGTAAATAGCCAAGTACTCAGCGTTGGATTGAAGTCAGAAATGATGCCAGCAAACGCCATCGCGCCTGCAATGGATAGGATTTGAACATTGTCTTTGATAACGCCCAACCAACCCTTTTTCTCTGCTTTTGGTTTGGGTGCATCTGTCGATGTCAGTGGGAAACCAGTTTGCTGAGAAACCTGCTCGATGACAGAAGCTAACGCACGATTATCAAAATCGACCACTAACTTTTCTGTCGCGAATAACACTTTGGCGTTCGTGACACCTTCAACAGAAGAAATGGCTTTTTCAAGTTTTTGAGCACAGGCAGGGCAATCCATGCCTGACACTAACCAGCTATGGCGAATGGAAGATTCAAGGGGTTCGGCAGGGCCTTCATCTTCAAGAGAATCCGAGCTGCAGCTTCCGCCGCTGCAACAAGAATCCTCTGAAGTGATCACGCTTGCTTGCGTAATATTAAGAGCAGGTTTTGCCGGTGCGCAGCAAGAGTCGTTTGCACCTAACGCCACCGCAGAGTTGATTTTGCCTGATTGGCAACCTTGATGTTTCGTACACATAATTCACTTTCCTTATTGGTGATAAGTCTCTATCTACCGCTAAGAATAAACCTTAGAGCTAACTCCAAGGTCAAGCGTATTTATGTGAAATTAGGAAAATTTACGCTTTTTCCTCTTCCAGAGCGGTGGCGACCTCATCAATCAATACCGCATCGTGAGAACAGAAAGGCTGAGTATTAACGCAAGTGATGGCAGGATCATCTTCCACCAAGTCTTCACCAAAGTTCTGCATCAGGTCTTTGATGTGTTTATTCAGCACAACTAACGCCAGAAGACCAAAAACAATCGTACCCACTGCTTGGCCGTAAAGCACACCAAGCGCACCATACCACTGAGAACCGAAGTAAACGAAAGGCAACGTGCCGATGGTCGCTTTGCCCAAATTCAACGCCGTTGAGTACAGCGGTTTACCAAGGTTATTGAAGGACGTGTTGGCGACAAACAAAGTACCATTGAACACAAACGTAATCGCCACATAGGTACAGAAAGCAGCAACAATAATCGCAGCGTCACCCGTTAGGCTGAACATGGCAACAATGTAATCTTGCAGGACGTAAAGAAGAGCACATACGGCGAGAGTATAAATGGTAGTCACCAGTAAAGAATCGGTCAGAGTTCGCTTCACGCGATCCATCCGCTCCGCACCAAAGTTCTGACCAATGATTGGACCTACCGCGCCAGACAAAGCAAAAATCACCGCAAAACACACTGGAGTTAAACGCCCTATCACGGCAAAACCTGCCACAAAATCCTCACCAAATTGGGCAATGTGAGTGGTCACAATCGCATTACCAATCGGCGTAGCAGTGTTGGTAATAATGGCGGGCACGGCAATCGCCAAAATCGGTTTAAGGTTAATTTTAACGATATCGAGATTAGGGAATGAAACCAGCTTGTGCACTTTTACTAGTGGGTAAAGGGAGAAAGCTAATACCGTGAAACGCGCAATAACAGACGCCGCTGCCGCTCCTTCTACGTTCCATTTGAAGACGAAGATAAACAGCGGATCGAGAATCGCGTTAACAATACCCCCCGCCAAAGTCGCCCACATAGAGCGCTTCGCATCTCCCGCAGCACGCAATCCAGCACCGGCTGACATACCCAATGCGAGTATCGGTGCACTTGGTAATAGAATATTGAGATAAGCTTCAGCACGCTCGGCAGCGACTCCTTCTGCACCTATGGCGGCTAATAACTCTGGGATGTGGATGAACATACCAATGGTAATGACCAAGCTGATCATGAAGGCCACCAGCATGATGCTGCCACTCATCAACCTTGCTCGTTCAAAATCCTTTGCGCCAATCGCTTTAGATACCAAAGCCCCCATAGCAATCGAAGTACCGATGGATGCTGAGGTTGAGAAGAAAATCAGCGTTCCTGCAAAACCGACAGCTGCAGCAAGCTCTACCTGTCCTAGCATACTGATGAATAACATATCGAGCAGATCGACGACAAACAGTGCCATCAAACCGACAGAACCTGCACCAGACATCACTAAGATGTGGCGCATGGTAGAACCTTGGACAAACTTCGCGTCTTGCGTGGACATATTCTTCCTCAACGACAAAAAGACGCCGAGGCGTCTTTCGTCTTAATACTTATTGTTTTGTTCTTAAACGGGATGTTTGAAACATTCGTTCAGTGTTTTGCCGATGGCTCTTAAAACATCGCGTCTTGTGATCACACCAACGAGCTTATCTTTGTCATCCACCACCGGATACATCTTAGGTTTACCGACTTTCATCATGTCAGCCAATTCGATGATCGACATTTCAGGCGATACCGATAGCGCGTCTAAGTGCATGCACTCTTCTACTGTGTGTGTGTCCTGACAGTGGTAACTGGCTTTAACGAGTTTGTCTAAAAGGTCTTGTTCAGAAAGGAATCCGATGACTTTCTCGTTTTCGTCGATAACAGGCCCACCTAGAGTAACACTTTGCATCACCTTGTCCAAAGCCGCCGTCAACGACATGTTCTTGGTGAAAGTCACTGCCTGTAACGTCATGTAATCTTTAACTTTAAGTGAATGCATTCTTATCTCCTTAGCGGCACGTTTTTGCTGCCTTTAAGATAAGTGTCGTCTAATTTCTTGATTTTACTAAATGGAAATTAGCAATTTTATTTATAGGTGTAGTCTATTGATCTTTATCTGAATTGATACATAACACAAAGCAATGAATACTGAGTTGCATATTTATTTAAAGTTACATCGACCATCTGCTTGGCTGTGAGCAAAGAATATACAAAGCTTGGACGTGATTCGAGTCAGGAGTGAGTCAATATAAGAAGGGCGAAAAGAAATAACTAGCTATGCAGCAGAAACAAAAAAGCCAGCCTTAGATTTAGGCTGGCTTTCGATGTTATATCACGCGATTAAATTATGCGTTTTCCATTGAAGCGACGATGTCACGAGCCACCGCTTCTGCCACTTTAATGCCATCGATACCCGCAGAAAGGATACCACCCGCGTAGCCAGCACCTTCACCCGCAGGGAAGAAACCTTTCAAGTTGATGCTCTGGAAGTCTTTACCACGCTTGATGCAAACTGGAGAAGACGTACGCGTCTCAACACCCGTCAGTAGACCGTCTTCAGAAGCAAAGCCTTTGATCTTGCGATCGAATGCTGGGATTGCTTCACGAATCGCTTCGATAGCAAACGCAGGTAGCGCTTTTGACAGGTCAGTCAGTTTGATACCCGGAGTGAATGATGGCTCTACATCACCCAGTGCACTTGGATCGCGACCTTTCAGGAAGTCACCGATTTTCTGTGCAGGTGCGTCATAGTTCTCACCACCGAGTATGTAAGCGCCCGATTCTAGTTCACGCTGGAAACGGATACCCGCTAGAGGATCACCTGGGTAATCAACTTCTGGAGAGATACCCACTACGATTGCGCTGTTCGCGTTACGCTCTGCACGAGAGTATTGGCTCATGCCGTTGGTTACCACGCGACCTTCTTCAGACGTTGCTGCAACAACAGTACCACCAGGACACATACAGAAACTGTAAACCGTACGGCCATTCTTACAGTGGTGAACCAGTTTGTAGTCTGCTGCACCAAGAATTGGGTGACCTGCGTTTGGACCAAAACGCGCTTCGTCGATCATCGACTGTTTGTGCTCAATACGGAAACCAACTGAGAACGGCTTCGCTTCCATGTAAACGCCACGGTCGTGCAGCATTTCAAAGGTATCACGAGCACTATGACCTACCGCTAGAACAACGTGACGAGATTTGATCTCTTCACCGTTTGATAGCGTTACGCCTGTGATTTGGCCATCTTCCATGTGTAGATCGTCAACACGAGTGCTAAAGCGGATCTCACCACCTAGCTCGATGATTTTCGCGCGCATCTTCTCGATCATAGTAACCAGTTTAAAGGTACCGATGTGCGGCTTACTTACGTATAGAATTTCTTCTGGAGCACCTGCTGCTACAAACTCAGTGATCACTTTACGACCATAGAAGTTTGGATCTTTCACTTGGCTGTAAAGCTTACCATCAGAGAAAGTACCCGCGCCGCCCTCACCAAACTGCACGTTTGATTCCGGGTTTAGTGTGCGCTTACGCCAAAAGCCGAACGTATCTTTAGTACGCTCACGTACTTCTTTACCGCGCTCAACGATGATTGGGTTAAAGCCCATTTGAGCCAAAACCAAGCCCGCAAATAGACCACAAGGACCAAAACCGATCACCACTGGGCGCTCTGTTAGGTTCTCTGGTGCTTTCGCTACAAACTTGTATTCCATATCTGGTGTTTGGCGAACGTGCGGATCTTTTTCGAATTTCGCTAGCAACGCTTCTTCATCACCTTCAACGATGATGTCTAGCGTGTAGATAAGGTGAATGTTGGTTTTCTTACGAGCATCGTAGCCGCGTCTAAAGACATTAAAAGAGATAACTTTCTCAGCAGCAATGCCAAGCTTTTTAGTAATCGCGTCCAATAGCGCGCCTTCCTCGTGATCAAGAGGAAGTTTAATTTCATTAATACGAATCATGTGATGTCTCGTTATGGTAGGTGTCTTAGCCAAAGCCACACATTTCCCTCCATATCTAAGGAGAAAAAAAATGGTCAGCTCACAATGGCGCGCATTTTACGAGAAATTGATTTGTCTGTCATACTAAATCCAAGTTGCGCGGCGGAATTAACGTAGCGAATGTTGAATTTTGCCTTGGGATGAGTATTATCCCCATTCTTCAATTTTGACTAACTTAAGAGCTGATTATCATGGCGTTTGTCGTAACCGATAACTGTATCCAATGTAAATACACTGACTGTGTCGCGGTATGCCCTGCAGATGCCTTCCACGAAGGCCCGAACTTTATGGTAATCAATCCGATTGAATGCATCGACTGTGGCTTGTGCGTGGACGAATGTGCCGCAGCCGCTATCTTCCAAGAAGACGAGCTACCAGAAGATCAAGTGATCTACAAAGAGCTCAACGCAGAACTTGCGGAAATCTGGCCAGTACAAACCGAAGTGAAGCCAGCAATGGATGAAGCAGAAAAGTGGAATGGTGTGCCAAACAAGTTGGACATGCTAGAAAAATAAGCCACAAGCAAGAGATCCCCGACTCGGTCGTCCCTCCCTCTCGAGGATGACATTCAGAGGCGGGGTAATCTTTTCGATGGGTAAACACAAACACCATCAAAATCCTTCGATGATTTACCTAGGATACGTTTAGCAACGGCACCTAGCTTCCCATTTGACCCCGATTAAAAATAGGCTCGTCATTCCCGATAGCGACGAAGGAGCTCAGTCGGGAATCTCGTTTCTCTGATCGAATGTTTCTTCTAGCTGTGTTGACGACGCATGTTGTCCAGAATAATACCTGTCGCCATTGCCACGTTTAGAGACTCAGCACCGCCAAACGCTGGAATGGTAATCTTGTCGGTCACAAACTTCGATGCTGCTTCACGCACACCATGAGATTCGCTGCCCATCAACAAAATACCTTCTGCTGAGAATTCCGTCTTGTGCACACTCTCGCCTTCAAGGAAAGCGCCATACACTGGCAAGTTTGCATCTTCCAAGTAACTTGGTAGATCCACTAGGCTCACTTGCACGCGACCAAAGCTGCCCATGGTTGCACTGATGGTTTTTGGATTGTATGGATCGGCACAATCTGTGCTCGCGATGATGTGCTTGATACCGTACCAATCCGCTACGCGAATGATCGTACCTAGGTTGCCCGGATCAGAAACGCCATCCAATGCGATCATCAAGCCTTTTGCCTGAGGCACTGTTACGTTTGGAATTTCAACCACAGCAATAGCTGCATTGTTGCTCACCAACGTACTTGCTTTAGTTAGGTCATCTAGTGACGCTTCAATACATTCGAAACCGTTGAGTTCTTGACGATGCTCTTCCAGAAACTCGGCCGTCGCAAAAATCTGCTTTACCGTGAGCGAGCTGTTCGCCAATTCCAGTACGTTCTTTTCACCTTGAACCAGAAATAAGCCGTGCGCTTTACGCTGCTTCTTTTGACCCAAAGCACGAAGCAGTTTTAGTTGGTTTTTTGAAATCATGAAAATATCCCAGGTGAAAATGGCATGAACTAGAGCGCCAGATTATAGAATAAAGTGAAATGAACAAAAAGAGACGCCGGAAACGAAAAAGCCTCGCTGTATAAGCGAGGCTTTTAAAGGGTGGGACCCCAGCCACATCCCGGCACACAAGTCACACGCTGCGGCTGCTTCCTTCCGGACCTGACCGAGTTCACGAGCTATTGTTGCGAGAGGACCAAGGCCCCATAATTCTGTTTTGAGAGCGTGTCTCAAATGATGTGAGGATTATTCAGCATCGCCTGTCGGATTGCAAGGGCTAAAGCGACGATTTTCTCCTTTTCACTTCCGTTTGGACAAAACTCGGTCAATTCAGCGCATTAGGTTCAAACTAGACAAGGGGTTGATTCCTTGCGATCACGAGAGGCTTGCTTACTTGAGTACATATCTTCATCTGCGAGGTGCAATGCTTGTTCAAGACTGACACTGCGCTCACGCTTAGCAGAAACACCAACTGAGATCGTTACTTGGCTTAAATCACCAAATAGCTCCTCTTTTACCTCTAGGCAGTTAAGCTCTTCTATTGCCCTCGCAAGCTGCATCTCCGTCGGATACCCGAGCAAAATAAACTCGTCACCTCCAATACGATAGCTCCTGCCCGTCCATACACGATGTATTTTTAGCGACAGCAACTGCAGTACCTTATCTCCGGCTCTGTGTCCGTAGGTATCATTGATTTGCTTAAATTTATTGATATCAAGGTACAAAATAGCAAGATCTTTCGGTACGCCTTGGCGGTATTTCACCTGTAAAGAGCGGCGATTTCTCAAGCCAGTTAAATTGTCGGTGTTCGACTGACGGTACAAATACAAACTGACACCCAGAGCGAACACCAGCACAAAAATAAACACCGCTTGCGTTTGGGTTGCTAGGCGAACTTCGTACTCCAATGCCGTGCGCCAGTCTGGCCTCAAATCGTATTGGGCAACAATCTTTTCCAGATCCAACATAGAAATCGCACGACTAAAATACGGAGCGAGAATTTTGCCACGTTCATTATTCGTTAAACCAACAGACAATTCAGACTGGTAGAACTCACCAATCGCATCATCTTGTTCAATAGGAATCAATTCACTAAGACGCAGGAAGTGATTGAGCATCGCGGTGTCCATTGCAATGTAGTCAATCTCTCTGGCAAGTAGCGCATCCAACATCGCCTGCTGTGAATCAAAACGATTGAGTTCCTTTAATGGCAACATTTGCGTCAGCATCTGATCAAAGAAATCATCCTTCACGACACCAATGCGCTCTGATATCAATTGAGACACATGAGAATACACATTTGGCTTGTATCCAAGGCGTTTTACCATCACAGAGGTTGGTTGATAATGGTACTCAGGGAAGTAACTGAACGCACGTCGCTCACGGCTGATGGTCAGCGGCGCAAGCATATCGAACTCCCCTTCAATGAACTGGTTATACATCGATTCCCAGCTCTCGTTTGGTTTGCTGATCACCACGCAATTCAGAGCCAAGATTTCACAACTCTTAAGCACCACATCGGCGGTCATCCCCTCTACGCTTCCATCCGAGCGATAAACCACATAAGGGAAAATAGATTCAAATTTAATCGTAAACGGTTTTTCGAGATCGATAGGCAACTGCTTAATTGATTCACGTAACGCGGTTTGTCTCAGTTTGAATTGGTACAAGGCTACCTTCTCTCGCAGCAATTTCTGAACGTCTTCGCTATGAATAAAGTCAGCGAACTGTGCAAGAACTTCAAGGTGTGCGCCTTTCTGACTCACAATAGAAACGGGTTTGATTGATATATGGTCGTTCAGCAGTGTCGCATCAAACCCTTCTAATAGCATAGGCTTGAGCTGGTTGATGGCATCCACTACGCCATCAACCTTACGAGAGCGAAGCAATGACACCGCTTCCTCATGCCCTTGATATGGTACTAGGAGCAACTCTGGATAGTTTTGCTGGATCAGCGCTTCGTAGATGGTGCCTTTAGGCACACCAACAACATTCGCTTCACTCAGCGTCATGCCGCTCAAACCATAAAGATAGGTGTATTCAATATTGGTTGGGCGTGAATAACTGAACTTCTGAGCGCGTTCTTGAGTGAAAGTAATATTCGCAGCGAAATCACTATCACCGCGGGCAACAGAATCTAAAATCCCATCAAAGCTCGAATAATTAACATATTCAATTGAGACATCAAATTTTTCCGCCACCGCATCAAACAGGACACGTGTAACGACATCATCCGCTTCTGTCGCTACCTTATAATGGGAGACATGCTCTGGTTCTGCTTTGAGACTCAGGCTCAATAGAAAGCAAGCAAAAACCAACAGCCTTTGAACTACTTTAACCATGACTAACGTTTCTAAAAGACCCAATATACTTGGGATTAAGATTGAATTTTTATTATTAAATACACAATAAATATGAAAGGCCGAACATATAACATCCGGCCTATTATTTCATAAACAAATCAATAGTCTGCCGCACGGGTCACTATTTAATCAGTGCGGCTGCAACTATTTTATAATTCCGCTTGCTCATCACTACTACGTAAGATGTAGTCCGTCATCCAAGCGGTACCAAGTAAGCATATCCAAACCACAAATACAGGGTTTGGCACATCAATATTTGGGCTGACAACCAAGGCCGCAAAGCCGACCGTCGGTAATGTCCAACAAAGTAGTTTCCCCCAGCGCATTGAATTTTTAATCTTCGTCAGCGCTTCCATCGACGCCAAAATACCAGTGATGCTCAGTGCAACCAGAACTGCATAAGGCAGATCAGCCAGCCACAACGGCAAGAGTAACAGTAATGACCACCAGCTATGCTTCTCTGAAGGTTTCCAATGATTTGCCGCCCACCACATGACGATCACCGAAAGGGTTTGCACCATCGTGAGCCAAGCAGAGCCATCTAACTTGCCTGCTTGCTGCGTAACCATAATGCCCACTTGCAAAGTCAGCACTATTAAGCCTGCCGTAAGTAAAACACCCAACGAACTGCGGCGAGAGAAAACCACCATGAGTAAAGGGAAAAGGATCAGGACGCCCACCGATAACGCAATCGGCTGCATTGATAAGGTCACGCCATAAACAGTCATGGCGCCGAGCAGAATCAGACCTGCAAGGCCACCTTGTGGCAGTATCCACAATGCGGGGATCATTAAGGCAAGAACGGGAATCTCTCCCTCGCTCAAACTGATGGCACGAGCGCACACCACGGCAAGAAGAGTCGTAACAAGAAATTGAAGTGTCGAAAAAATCATAGCGCCTCCTGGCTTCCCCAACCAACTTGGTAACTCAACGGCATGTCAAACTGGGCATTAAAAATCGTTGAGCGGGTCTATATGTAAACTAAGCGAGAGCTTGTTTTTGTCTTTCTAACTTACTCGAATGATCAATTACGGCTCAAAAAAAGAAACAACAAAAACGGTGGAGAGAGATGAGCAGCAAATGATGTTAAGGAGCAAGAACTGATAGCGAAGTACAAGTCTTGTGTATTACCATTCCTTGGTAAACAACAGTGGACACTTTCAGTATGGACCAATTTTTAATGCAAATCTTTGCTGTAATTCACCAAATTCCTAACGGGCGAGTTTCGACTTACGGTGAGATCGCAAAAATGGCAGGCTATCCGGGCTACGCAAGACACGTCGGTAAAGCGCTTGGAAATTTACCGGAAGGCAGCAAACTGCCATGGTTTCGCGTCATCAACAGTCAGGGCAAGATTTCGTTAAAAGGCCGAGACCTTGAAAGACAAAAGCAAAAGCTTGAAGCGGAAGGCATTGAAGTGTCTGAAATCGGAAAAGTGTCGCTCAGAAAATACAAATGGCAGCCTTAGGCTGCCATTTTCAAATCCATTGGGTTAACAGTTAACTATTAACGTGTACCAACCAGACGAATATTTGCTTCATGCGTTTGCTCAGCATCCGTAATCACTGGGATGCTTGTATCATTAATGAAACGTAGCTTGCCATCCACTTCGATACGAGCACGCAGGCTGTAACGGTGATTTGGTTGAATATCGTTGCTGTTGTAGCTTAGCTCAAATGCTAGAGGTACTTGTTTACCCTCTGTTTCGAACGTTTGTTTCGCAAGCACTTTTGCCGGCGCATCCGCTAAAGAAACATCTTCTAGCGCGACGGTCACAACTGCGTGTGGAGGCAGTGCGATACGCTCACGGTAAGCCACTGTACCTGTAATAGTCTTCATAGACGCCTCAGCTGATTCCATTTCTGTTGTTTGAGAAGTTTGGCAACCCACTAGTGCAGCACCGAATAGTAAAGAAGTAACAAGTAGTAGTGTTTTTTTCATAGTTTCCTCAACGGGTGTATCAATTCGCGCTAATTATAGAGGGAGATTATAAAACTGTCTGCTGTACGACGATGTATTTGACAATAGTTTGACTAAGTTAGAAATTACCAAACAGTTGATTTTGTTTCATAATTGAAGCAACGATAAAAACAAGGTGAGGACACATCATGAGTAAACCATTAAGAGAGCTACTCAGCCTACTACAACTCGAAAAACTAGAAGAAGGCTTGTTCCGCGGACAAAGCGAGAACCTAGGTTTACCTCAAGTTTATGGTGGTCAGGTTATTGGACAAGCGCTATCCGCAGCGCGTTACACCGTAGAAGATGCACGCACCGTACACTCTTTCCATAGTTATTTTTTGTACCCTGGTGATCCAGAGAAACCAATCATCTATGACGTTGAGAACCTACGCGATGGCCGCAGCTTCAGCACTCGTCGAGTCAAAGCGATCCAAAATGGTCGTCCGATTTTCTACCTAACGGCGTCTTATCACGGTGATGCACCTGGGTTTGATCACCAAAACACCATGCCTGATATTCCTGGGCCAGAGCATTTCCCTTCGGAAACCGAGCTTGCAAGCCATATTGCCGAGTTCCTTCCCGAGCGCCTACGCAAAACATTCTGTGGCGAAAAGCCGATCGAAACTCGCCCGGTTAACATCGTCAATCCACTCAATCCAAAGAAAACCGAACCAAAGCAATACCTTTGGATTCGCGCTAACGGAGAGATGCCAGAGAACCAACTGATTCACCAATACCTGCTGGCCTACGCATCCGATTGGGGATTTTTGACCACCGCACTTCATCCACACGAAGTGTCACTAATGACGCCAAACTTCCAAGTCGCCACCATTGACCACTCTATCTGGTTCCATAGACCATTTAAGATGGATGAGTGGTTACTGTACGCAATTGAAAGCCCGACAGCGAGCAATACGCGAGGTTTGGTTCGTGGTGAGATCTACAACCAGCAAGGTCACCTTGTTGCGACCGCAGTTCAGGAAGGTGTGATGCGCTTTACCAAATAACGCATCGTATTAAACTTAAGAGGAGTACCAGCGTACTCCTTTTTTGTTGGGTTGGCTCAAACCCCATACAATGGCAGTTCGGTGGTGTATTTGATCGGCTCCATCGCAAAGGTAGAAGTCACATTGGATAAGCCTTTTACGCTGTTGACCAGTCGCTTATAGAACTCATCAAAACGCTTCATGTCTTTTACCACAACCTTCATCATGTAGTCGTACTCCCCCGCCATGCGATAAAACTCCATCACTTCAGGGAAATCACTGACCGTAGTCACGAAATGGTGATACCAATCTTCTGAGTGGTCGCTGGTTTTGAGCTGCACAAATGCAATAAACGATAAATCCAGCTTCTCAGCACTCAACAACGCCACTCGCTTCTCGATATAGCCTTCATCTTCGAGCTTTTTTAAACGCTTCCAGCAAGGTGTGGTGGTGAGATTGACTCGCTCGGCCAAGTCATTTAATGACAAGGTCCCGTCGTTTTGGAGTAAAGAAAGTAACTGTTTGTCGATTTTGTCTAAGCTCATTCCTAGCCATTTCCTGATTTAGAGAAAACTTTTCTACCAAAGGTGAATAACAAAACAATAATAGCAAAGTTTTTCTCTGTAGTTATAGGTAGATTATCCCTAAAGACAAAAACAACTACCCTACAAATTTTCGAGGAGTCACGTTATGTGTACTGACCACAACTGGATCAACAATGCTGTACGCAAAATCGAAGCAGATTTTCAACGTTCAGCAGATACTCACCTATTCAAATTAGACCTACCATCTCTGGAAGGCATAGACATCTATCTAAAAGATGAAAGCACGCACCCAACAGGCTCTTTGAAGCATCGTTTGGCGCGTTCACTATTCCTTTACGCGATTTGTAATGGTTGGGTTGGTCCAGAAACCACAGTGATCGAAGCATCATCAGGCAGTACTGCCGTTTCTGAAGCGTACTTCGCGCGCCTACTTGGTTTGCCATTTATCGCGGTTATGCCAAAAACCACAGCGCGTAAGAAAATTGAACAAATCGAATTCTACGGCGGTAAAGCACACCTTGTTGACCGCTCAGACCAAATTTATGACGAGTCTCGTCGCCTGGCGAAAGAGCTAAACGGTCACTACATGGACCAATTTACTTACGCTGAGCGTGCAACTGACTGGCGTGGTAACAACAACATCGCGAACTCAATCTTTAGCCAAATGGAGCTAGAAGATCACCCAATCCCAAGCTGGGTTGTAATGAGCCCAGGCACTGGTGGTACATCAGCAACGATTGGCCGTTTCATCCGTTACCAAAAATACGACACAAAACTGTGTGTGGTTGATCCTGATAACTCTGTGTTCTATGACTACTTCCAATCTGGCAACGCAGACATCAAGGGTGAAAACGGCAGCAAGATCGAAGGTATCGGTCGCCCACGTGTAGAACCTAGCTTTATCGCTGGCGTTGTAGACGAAATGCGCAAAATCCCTGACGCGGCAAGTGTGGCAACAGCACATTGGTTATCTGGCTTGATTGGTCGTAAAGTTGGCGCATCGACAGGTACCAACCTATACGGCGTACTTCAGCTTGCATGTGAAATGAAGCAACGCGGTGAGACCGGTTCTATCGTGACACTACTGTGTGACTCAGGTGAACGTTACCTCGATACTTACTACAACACTGAGTGGGTAAAAGAAAACATCGGTGACATTCAACCTTACCTAGCACAGCTTGAAACCGTTCAAGCAAAAGGCTGCGTTGAACCAGCATGTTGTAGCCCAATCACTGAATAAAATCAGACATCACATACAAAAACAGCCCGCTCATTCAGCGGGCTGTTTTTTATTATCTTTAAGCTAATCTAAGAAGCGCTACTTCTTCTGGCGTGCTTCAAATGCTGCCAGTTGTTCTGGTGTCGCTTTTGGTTGGTGGTTTTGTTTCCACTCATCGTAGGTCATGCCGTAAACTCGTTCACGAGCGTCATCGATGTCGATATCCACGCCAAGGTCTTCCGCTTCTGCCTTGTACCATTTACTGAAACAGTTACGACAGAAGCCAGCAAGGATCATAAGGTCGATGTTTTGCACGTCTTTGTTTGCATCCAAATGCGCTAATAGACGGCGAAATGTCGCTGCGTCCAGTTTGTCTTGCTCTTCTTGGGTTAGATTTTTGTATTTGAATTCAGCCACTTTACTTTCCTTTTATTTGTCTCGCAGTTCATCACATAGAAGTGAGTAAGTTTGATGGGTCTAAAATTTGCGCCATTACAACAAATTTTTCTCTAAAGCCCCCGCACTCACCCAAAAGACTGATATGATAACTGCCAGTTATCTTATTGATTAAATTAATACTAATTCTAAAAACGGTCTTTCACAAAGGTTATCGCCAAGTTATGAAAAACGCCATCCTATTATTATCTGCATTGACCATGAGTCTGCCAACTTTCGCCGCTCAAGAGCAAACCCATCAATCCTACCTATACCTAGGTACAGGTAATGTCGGCTTTGATACGCCGAATTTTGGTTCTGATCGCGACAGTGGTTGGTCAACACCTCACATTACGGTTGGCTGGGGCTATCATGTAAACCAATACCTCGCATTTGAAGGGGTACTGCGCTATTCACAAAATGAACTTAAGAATGATGCTCTAAAAACCGACTTAGACCTTCACTACTACCAAGCTGGTATGTCCGCTGTGGTCACGAGTGATAACTTGGGCGATACGCCACTTTCACTGTTTGGTCGCGTAACAGCGCTTGGCACTCAAGCTGAAATGTACGTGCCAAACGAACAAAAAGTAGCAGATGATACTGGCGCGCTGTTCAACATCGGTGCAGGTATCCACTGGGATATGAGTAAAGATATCTGGCTACGTGCTGAATACATTTATAACGTCGCAGACATGGGTTTTGATGACTTCTACGACAGTTACGAAGGCGTGCAAGTGAGCTTGGGTAAACGCTTCTAATCGAACGCTTCCAAGCTGGTTTTAAAACCCAGAATTGAAGACAAAGAAAAGCCGAGGTCACTGCCTCGGCTTTCTTAAATCTGTTTGTTGCGCAGACAATGGCGCTAGAAATTATTGTTCCGAAAACTGGCCAGAGGTATCTTGCTTTACATGGCTACTCTGTTGCCCTGCATCCAATGAAGTCAGCACACTTTCTTGGCGATCCAGAATTGCACCTGTCAACTTCGGTAATGCTGTCGTTGCTAACAGTGCCATTGCACCGGCAACCAAAACCATCTCAACCATGTAACTGCCACGGAATTTTTTCAAGGGAACACCTCAATAGCATCGCCGACACAAGCATCAATCCTCAGATGCTTTGTCTGCCAAGACCCGTCATTCGGTCAAACACGATGAGCGAGTCCTGTGCCCCTCGAAGAAGTGGCGAAATAATAACCAATATTTATCATTAGATCTATAAATAGTCAGAATAAAAATACAAAAAAACCGAGCAAACGTTGCTCGGCTTTTAATTTCAGCATCTTACAGAGATCACTTATGGATGCGCGATACGTCCCTTAGTGTCATGGCTTAGCGCTTTATTCAGCTCAGCTTCAACATGACCAGGTGAACGCGTCTTCGCAGAAATCAATCGGTACATTGCAGGGATAACGAACAAGGTGACTAGCGTCGCGAAGCCCATACCGAAGAAGATGACCGTACCTACTGCCACACGGCTTTCATAGCCCGCGCCCGTCGACATGATCAGCGGAATCGCACCAGCCAGCGTCGTAAATGCCGTCATCATGATTGGGCGTAGACGACGTGCTGCCGCATCTGTGATCGCTTTTTCAAACTCGATACCACGGTCACGTAACTGGTTAGCAAACTCAACGATCAAGATACCATTCTTGGTTACCATACCGATCAACATGATCATGCCGATCTGGCTGTAGATGTTCATCCCTTGGCTCATCACAACCAAACCAAGGAAGCCACCAAATACGCCCATCGGTACGGTGAACATCACCACTAGCGGGTTAACGAAGCTTTCGAACTGCGCTGCCAGTACTAAGTAGGCCACCAACAGAGCCAATGCGAACACGACCGCTACGCTAGCTTGGTTCTCTTTAAAGTCTTTTGACTCACCAGAGTAGCTCACTGAAATGTCACCCGGTAGGCTATCAATCGCTTCTTGATCTAGGAAATCAAGTGCATCCCCTAAGGTATAACCTTCAGATAGATTGGCCGTAATGGTGATCGACTTTTGCTTGTTATAGTGAGACAAACGAATCGATGCCGCGACCTCTTCAATCTTGGTCACTGTGTCCAAGGTCACCAGCTCACCACTTGTGGTTCGCAAGTAAATTTGGCTTAGGTCTGCCGCGTTGTTGAAGCTGTTTTCGTCACCACGTAGGTAAACATCATATTCTTCACCACGGTCGATGTAAGTCGTTTCACTCTTACCGCCAAGCATGATTTCCAGTGTTTCAGAGATGTCTTGTACACTCACACCAAGCTCAGCTGCACGGCGCTTGTCTACTGACACCAACAGCTCAGGTGTTTTCTCGGAGTAATCGATCTCCGCGCCTTCCATCATTGGTGATTCTTCGGCCTTGTTCTTAAGCATTTCTGCCCAGACCAAAAGCTCATCATAGTCCGACCCGCCAAGCACGAACTGAACTGGCTCACTCGATCCACCACGGAAACCTGGCATGAATGGGAAGACACGAACGTCAGGAATGCCTGCCAGTGACTTACGCACTTCATTCAACGCTTCTTGCGCGGTGACGTCACGTTCGTTCCAATCATCCAGAATCATGATAACGAAGCCCGTTTGGTCGCCCGCTTGGCCACCGAAAGCTGGGGTTTGGATACTGAACGACTTCAAAAAGCCTTGCCCCAACAATGGCATTAAACGGTCTTCTACGATGTCCATGTTTGCCGACATACGGTTGTATGACGTTGCATCTGCACCACGTACAAAGGCAAAGATAACACCACGGTCTTCTTGCGGAGTTAACTGTGCCGGTACTTGATTCATCAAGCCATAGCTGCCGCCCATACACGCAAGGATAACCAAAGGTGCCGCCCAGCGAACTTTCAACGCGCCGCGCAGCGCTTTGCGGTAACCCGCTTCCAACTTGGCGAACAGTTTATCAATCGCTTGATTAAATCGGTTTGGTTTCACATTCGCTTTTAGGATTTGACTTCCTAGAACAGGAGTCAGTGTCAGAGCAATCAGTGAGGAGAAGATCACTGACATTGCCAGCAATACGGAGAACTCGGTAAACAGCAAGCCTACCATGCCATCCATGAAGGAAATCGGTAGGAATACCATCACAAGAACAAGCGTTGTTGCAATAACCGCAAAGCCTACTTCTCGCGTACCTTTGTAGGCCGCCAGTAATGGTGATTCACCACGCTCAATATGGTGGAAGATGTTCTCTACTACTACGATGGCATCGTCCACAACCAGACCGATAGACAAGATCAGCGCCATCAAAGTAATCAGGTTGATAGAGAAACCAAAGTAGTAAGCCGCAATGAACGAGGAAATCAGTGAAACGGGTACAGTCACCGCCGGAATCAGGGTCGCACGCGCCTGACCGATAAAGATGTACAGAACCAGAATTACCAAACCACCCGTAATAAAGAGGGTACTGTAAACCTCGTCAATCGAACGTTCGATAAAAACGGTAGCGTCATAATCAATCGCTAGACGAGTCCCGTCAGGCAGGAACTTCTGAATCTTATCGACTTCGGAGCGAACAGCTTGTGCCACTTCTAACGGGTTTGCATCAGACTGAGGCACCACACCTAAGCTGATGTTAACCACACCATCACTCTTAAAGGTCGAGTTTTCGTTTTCTGCGCCAATGAACACATCCGCCACATCTTTTAGGTAGATAGGCGTGTTATCACTTGCGCGTTTCACGACAAGGTATTGGAAGTCTTCTGGCGTGTTGTAAGTACGCGCGGTTCTCACCGACATCACGGTTGAGTCGTTACGTACTTCACCACCCGGGCTTTCTAAGTTTTCACTTCGCAGAGCGGCTGTAATGTCAGATGCTGTAACCGAGCGACCCGCCATCAGGTCTGGTTTAAGCTTCACATACATTACTTTGTAAAGGCCACCAGACAGATCGATAGAACTTACACCAGAGATCAGACTGAAACGGTCCATCAGAACACGTTCTGCGTAGTCTGTTAGCTGGGTTCGGTCCATCTCAGACGAGCTAAGGTTAATATAGAGGGAAGCTTCACCCGAACCGTTGTTCTTAAAGACCACAGGGTCGTCAGCTTCGTCCGGTAATGAACGCTGAGCACGAGCTACTGCATCACGAACATCACTTACACCCGTATTAAGGTCATAACCCAATTCAAAGGTGATGGTGATACGCGACATGCTGTTTCGAGTGGTGGAACTGATCTCATCAATACCACTGATACCCGAAAGTTGGTCTTCCAATACTGAAGTTATTTGGCTTTCAATGATGGTTGCAGAAGCGCCTTCGTAACGAGTGCTGATCGATACAACTGGGCTTTCGATGTCTGGCATTTCGCGCACTGCTAGTTTTGTAAACGACACAAAGCCGAATACACACAGCAGCATGCTTAATACCAACGCCGCAACGGGGCGCTTTACGGAAACGTCAGAAAGTAACATTAGTTCGCTTCCTTAGCCGCTTCGTCTTGCGTGCCCTGCTCACCACTTGCCTTAGCAGTTTTCGCTTTTCCTGGTGCGACGATCTCTTTAACTTCAACGCCATCGCGCATGTTCACAATGCCTTGCACGACGATCTTGTCTCCGATCTCTACGCCAGATTCAATCACTACTTCATTATCAACACGAGCACCCAAGAACACTTCTTGACGCTTCGCTTTGTTGTCTTCATCAATAACATACACGAAACGCTTAGTACCTGAGTATTCCAGCGCTTGAACTGGGATAATAGGCGCTTCAATTGCAGGGAACGCCAGAGAAGCATTCATCAGCATGCCCGGCTTGAGATGGTTTTCTGGATTGTCGAATTCAATACGAATACGTAGGTTCAAAGTCTCTGCACTGATGCGAGTATCGATACCGGTTACTTTTCCGACGAAATCAACACCGTTCCAAGCGCTGGTCGTGGCGTGAACTTCCATACCGACAGACAGCATCGACAGATAACGCTCTGGTACTTGCAGATCCAACTCCATGACAGAAAGGTCATCCAGAGTCAGTAGCTCAGAACCTGCACTCACCATTTTTCCTCGGCTGAAATCGATGAAACCAACGGTGCCGGCAAAAGGTGCACTGATATTTAGGTCCGCTAAGTTGGCTTTTGATGCATCAAGACGTGCTTCGGCAATCTCTACGCTCGCTTTTTGTGCATCGATTTCTGTTTGAGTGATGGCGTTTCGTTTAACCAAACGCTGAAACTCTTTTAACTTACGTTGCTCATCTTTTAGGTAAGCTCTTGCTTCTACTAATGCCGCTTGCGCTTTATCGTCATTTAATAGAATAAGAAGTTGGTCTTGTTGAACGTTTTGGTTGGCTTTTACGGCGATCTCTTTCACCTTGCCTGCAACCTCAGAAGCAACAACAACCGATTGGGCAGCTTCAAGCTTGCCGATCAGTGACAAAGACTGGTTGATTTGATGCGTCTCTACTTGCTCAGTTACCACCGTAACTGTTGATGGACCACGTTTGGCTGCAAAAGCGGCTGGTGATGCCATTAAAATAGAAAGCGTTAAAACAGATAAAGTGGCTCTCATACTCATAATTTTGACTACTAATCAGATAAACTTATGTCATTAAACTGAATACAGTTTATCAGTTGATACGACGCCTAACGTCAAGTAGTGTAAATTCAAGTAAAAAGTCAGTTTCTCTTTTGTATAAACGACATACAAAACGCTGACTTTCTACCATCTTTGCCCAAAAAGGCAGCATTCAACGTAAAAACGTAAGAAAAACGCTTTACAGCCTGAGCGAGTTTGCTATGATGCGCTCCGCACTTGAGAGATGTGTTGGGAAAACAATCTTAAGTATAAAAATACCCTGGAGGGGTTCCCGAGTGGCCAAAGGGAGCAGACTGTAAATCTGCCGGCACTGCCTTCGATGGTTCGAATCCGTCCCCCTCCACCATATTCTTTCTTATGTTTTTCC